>JAHFEM010000193.1 GCA_023248505.1 Nitrospirota bacterium | reverse complement strand
AATGTTTTTGCAGAATACCTCGCCCCTCTGGGGCGGGGATGAATGCAATACCTTATAAAGGTCGGGCGGGGTAGATGCCTCGCCCGACCGTGGTTGTGGGGAGGCAGCCCCCGAAGCCTTCGCAAAGCGAAGGTCGGCTTTGCCGAGGGGGGTCGGAAGGGGGGCGAAGCCCCCCTCCGAGTTCACTTAGATTTTATTATTGGAATGGGGCTTTGCCCCAAGCCCCACCGCGGGGGCCGCGTGCCCGGCAGCTATTTAGATGTGGGGCCGGCGCTGGAAGAAGCTTATTGGTTTCTGATCTTCACACCAGGTGCGCCTTGCCCCACACCCAAGGCTTCCCCGTGCAGCGGGGTTACACCCCTGCACCCCTACGGTCGGACTCGGCGCGACCGCGCGAGGGGAGCGCGGATCGCCCCTCAAACAGTGCGACCTAATTCGGTAGGTGGAACGTTTTGATTGGCAGTGGGCTTCTTCGTCCGACCGGGGTCCCCAAAGAGCCTGCTCTTTGGGGTGGGCTCCACCCATCCCCCAGTGGGTCCCTTGCGCTGCGGGCGCAGAAGCCCACAGAACATTCAGTACAACGAAGAATTAATATAAGAACCAAATAGCAAAGAGCCTGCGCGTCGTGGACGTTCTATGTCCCTGATCTTCCCGCGTTACTTCTGTCCAGACGTTTTATCGACCTTACAAGGTCACGATTGTCTGAAGCACAATCCACGGTGCCCTTCCGTGCGTTGTGCAAGTTGTGACCGTGGGGTGCAGGGGCGCAGCCCCGCTGCACGGGGAAGCCGAAGGGGGCCGGGCATGCGGCCCCCGCGGCGGGGTTTGGGGCAGCGCCCCATTCCAACCTTCTTTGATTCCTTATGCCTCATTCTCAGATTTCGAAGGGCCTCAGCCCCCACGGTGGGGGCTGGGGCAACGCCCCATTCCAACGCTCTTACTCCCGCGTCGCCGGATCGACCAAAACATTCTCCTTCCGAAACTGAAAATAAAGCAGCAGATCATACACCCCCTTCAACCCGGCCGCCAGGAAGAACGGCGCCGCGGCCGAAACCGATTGGATCAGCACGCCGGTGACCGAGGGAGCGATCGCCTGGGTGAGGCTTCGCGAAAGGAGCGTGATCGAGGCCGCCGCCGTCCGCTCCGAAGGAGCCACCAGGGCGACCGTATACGCCTGCCGGGTCGGAACATCCATTTGAGAGAGGGCCATCCGCGCCAGATAAAAACCGACCGCGATTTCGAAATTGGGCGACAGCGGCACCAAAATGAGGAGCAGATGGGAGAGAAGATGGGTCGAGACCATCGTCTCCAAAAGACCGATCCGGTCGGCCAGACGCGCCGCCACCAGAAAAGAGAGCGACGTCAAGAGGCCGGCGACAAAGAAGAGGGTCGAGAGGGTCTGCAGAGAGACATCGAACCGGGTATAAAACCAATAGGCGACCAGGCTCTGAAGGACAAAACCGCCGGCGAAAGCATCGAGAGAAAAGAGAAGCGACAAGCGCGTGACCCGCTTCCGCGAGGTGGGGCTGAGGCGCTGCGGCGAAAGGGGCGCCGTCCCCCCCTCCACCTGACCGGTCAGCCTCCACGCCATCCAGGCCGAGACCAATCCGAGGAAAGTATAGAGAAGAAAGAGCGGTTGAAAACTCGCGACGGGAGAGAACCCGGCTCTCTCCAGCCAGCCGGGAAGTCCCCCGACCAGCGTGCCGGTGGCCGTGGCGAGCAGCCCCGCCATGTTGTAAAAAGCGAAGAGCTGATTCCGCTTTCCCTCCGGCCCGACCTGCGCCAGGACCGCCTGCTCGATCGAAAGAAACGGGCCGATCTCATAGCCGGTGGCATTGATCACGCCGATGAAGGCGGCGATAAGGAAAAAGAGCGGCCGGTCCGAAAAAGCAAAGAGGAGCCCGGAGGCCGCCATCAGCAGGCTGAAGAGAATCAAGATCCGCCGGCGCCCGAGCCGGTCGGCATAGAAGGCGGTCAGGACCGTAAAAACGGTCCCCCCCAGAATGCTGAGGGTCATCACCGCGCCGATCGCGATCTCGGAGAGGCCGCGCTGCTTCAGATAAATCGCCAGGACAAAGCTGACGAAGCCATAGGCAAAAGCGCGGACCATTCGCGCGGCGATCAGCAGCTTTCCATCCCGGCCCAACCAGTGAAGGAACATCCCTCTCCCCCGACTCAGTGCCTGGCCAGGGCGCAGCCGATTTTTCGCTCGGGCCGATACGATTCCTTCGTTTGACGAAGAGAGGGAATCCCCGAATCGTCCATCGCATTGATCCATTGAAATGCAGTCAGGCTCCGGCAGAAGGAGCGGAAGAGAAATGCGGCGGCCCCCTTCCATTTCAGATCGGCGACCTCTAAAAGGATGCAGAAGGTCTCCCGATCTTGCGGGAAGCCGAAGGTATACCCGGCCAACGCGCCCGAGACTTCGACCACCCAGCCGGTCAAACAAAGTTCGCCCGCCTCGGCCAGGGCGCGGCGGTGAACCGATTCCGAATCTTGGATCATCTGGCGATAGATCGGATCGGGATGCCGCGCGGTTCGATCTTTGACCCATCTTTCCAAAAGCCCCCGCGCCGCCGCTTCATCGGAAGAACGATAGGCGCGGCCGATCGGGTGATGCTTCTCGAAAGCATTACACGCGGCCCGCTGCGCCTTGTATCGATCCCCCTTCAGCTCGGCCAGCGCGGCGCGCCGGTAGAGATATTCCGGCGCTTTCCATTCGGTCGCGAGGCCGCACGCCTGATAAAAACCGGCCTCGGCCTCGGCGATATTTTCGATCCGGGAGATCGCCCGGTCGGGATTCTTCCGGTCCATCCGGTCGAAACAGTCGAGGACCACCGTCCGATCGGGGGGGCCGAGCGGCGGCAGCGGCATGTAGAGACAACGGTCGTATTCGGCGAAGAGGAGAAAGTGGTCCCGATGAACGGTCCAGTGAAACGAGAAGTGATCCCGCCAGAGAAAGTGTGTCAGGAAGGAATAAGCCGAAAGAGGGGCGCCGGTTTTTTCCAGATAAATTTCGAAGAGAGGCCGGGTGTCGCGCTGAAGCGGCTTCAGGTCGATCATGGTGGGATCGAAGAATGATCCCGGCCGACCGCCTCGGTGACCCGCCCCAGGGGACGGACGATGATGACATCGTCCTGGTAGGGGCCGATCAGCGCCGGATGGGTCGCGAGGATCGGCAGGATCGATTCCGACTCCAGAAACGCAGCCACCTCCTCGGCATCGCCCTTCATTCCGGGATCGGCCGCGTGCATCTGGATGAAGGGGCATTTGGTGTCGATCCCCAGGACCACCGCCCCTTCCGGACCGCGCAAGATAGCAAAAGGATAGATCCGGCAATCGAGCGGCCGCTCGCCGTAAATTTTGCAATATTGAGTCTGAGGGTCGAAGTAAGGACAGATGCACCCCTCGCCGCGGTGCTGGAGTTTGATTTTGGACCCGGCCGCGGGGGAGTGAAAGAAACGCGCCTGGTCGGGGCCGAGCCGCGCGATTTCTTCCCTTGTGAAGAAGGGGGCGAGAAAGCTCGTCTCCTCCGGAAAGCGGCAGCAGACGTCGCAGGTGAGGCAGAGGGAGGAGGGAACGATCTGCCTGAGGGGGCGATATTTTTCGATGAGGAGATCTTCTTTCACGGACGATCCATCGGATAAAGAAAGGGGGAGGCTTTCACCTCCCCCCTATCAGTCGAAGTTGCTCATAAGCCGAGTTCTGTTCCTCGACAAAATCGAGGTGATGATCATTTCTCTGGACCGGATGTTGCCATCCGGTTCTAGCGACCTTACCCGAGAGTCTCGGACGGGCCGTCCTTAGCAGGATGATTCTTGAACTCCCCGCTGGCTCTCCTATTTGGTCTTGCTCCGGGTGGGGTTTACCATGCCTTCGATGTCACCATCGAAGCGGTGAGCTCTTACCTCGCCGTTTCACCCTTACCTGGCATCCGATGGATGCCCGGCGGTTTATTTTCTGTGGCACTTTCCTTAGGGTCGCCCCCAGTCGCCGTTAGCGACCACCCTGCCCTGTGGAGCTCGGACTTTCCTCCCCCCGCGGGTCTATCCTGCGGAGAGCGATCACCTGAGCCACTTCGCCAACCGATCTTACACCTTTTTGGTTTTCTTGTCGATGGCCTGGTTCGCCAAGGCATCGGCCTCGCTGTTCTCGTCTCTCGGAATGTGATGGAACCGAACGGCCCCCCGGGGCCACTCACGGCAGAGCTGCTGGGCGCGTTGAACCAGCGGAATGATGCCCGGGTGCTTGACCTTGTAGACCCCGGTCATCTGGCGGACGGCCAATTGCGAATCGAGGTAGAGATCCACCTCCTGAGGCCGGCGCTTTTGGGCCGCCTCCAGCGCACGAATCAGCGCGGTATACTCGGCGACATTATTGGTGGCGATCCCGAGGTATTCCGAGAGGGTTTCAATCGTCTCGCCCCGCTCATTTTTAATGACCACGCCGATGCCGGCCTCCCCCGGATTATTGCGGGAGGCGCCGTCGGTGTAAATGGATAATCTCGTCATTGGGTCAGGTCGCTGAGGGGTACAGGATTCGATGACAGTAGCTGCAGATGAGGACCTTCTCTCCCTTCCTCACCTCGGCCACCAACTGGGGCGGGAGACTGAAATGACAACCGGTGCAAATATTCCCTTTCAGGGCCACCACGGCCAGCCCGCGTTGCGTCGCGACGAGCCGCTTATATTCATCCAAAAGCTTCTTTTCAACCTTATCGCTGAGGGCGGACCGCTCTTGTTCAAGTCCTTTCATCGACTCCGCGCGGCCCTTGATGGAGTTCTCCAGCGCTTCCTTCTCGGAGCGGAATTTCTTCTCCTCCTCGGCAACCATCTTCTCTTGAGCGGCGATCTCTTTCTTCACGGCGTCGGCCCGTTCCATTGCAACCAGAAGCTCTTCCTCTACCTTGCCCTTCTCCACGTTGGCCGATTCGATTTCGTGCAGATGCGTTTGGTATTCCTTATTGGTCTTGAGCTCCGTCAGCCGTCCTTTGAGCTTTGTGATTTTCTCCTCGGCCGACTGAAGGGCTTGCTCTTTTTCCTTCCGCTCCTTGGCCACCTGGTCGAGCGCGCCGATTAATTTGGCCAGCGCTTCTTTGGTCTGCTCCAACGGCTGCTGAGCGATCTTGAGTCGCTCCGGGAGCATTTTCTCCTCTTCTCGGTACTGATTTAACTGGCGGTCAAAGTCTTG
>JAHFEM010000192.1:3942-5196 GCA_023248505.1 Nitrospirota bacterium | reverse complement strand
CTCTGGAGGTAAACAGGATGAAACAGAACGAATGACCGATCGGACAACCGAAGGCGCTCAGACCCGAAAGGAGAACTTAGGATGCGTCATTTCCGGTTGTTTATTCTGGCGGCCATCATGGCTGAGATCATCTTGATTTCACTTCAACCTGCTTTCTCACAAGAGGAGGCGAACCCTCCGCCGAAGACGGTGGATGAAAAGGTGGATGACTTGGATCAAAAACTCCGAATCTTGGAGCGCCGTTTTGAGTTGCAGCAAGAGGGGGCGGCGGAAAAGGCGAAAGAGGCTCCCGGTCTGGTTTCAGGGAAGGAGGGGTTCTCTCTTAAGTCGGCCGACGGTCAATTTCAGTTGAGGTTGCGCGGGTTGATTCACATTGATGCCCGGATTTTAAAACCCGATACCAACACCTTTCTCCTCCGCCGGGTGCGACCGATTCTGGAGGGGACCGTTTATAAAATTTTCGATTTCAGTATTGACCCCCGATTTCGGCGGCGGGACAACGGTCATTCAGGATGCTTTCCTCAACATTCGCTTTCATCCTGAAGTGAAGCTGCAGGTCGGTAAGTTCAAACCCCCGGTGGGATTAGAGCGTTTGCAGTCGGCCTCCGATATCCGCTTTGTCGAGCGGGCCTTGCCGACCAACCTGGTTCCGAATCGGGATATCGGTTTTCAACTCCATGGGGATCTTTACGAGGAGGTCTTCAGCTATGCTGTCGGAGTTTTCAACGGGGTCCCGGACGGCGGGAGTGCCGATGTTGATACCGACGAGAGCAAAGATGTCGCCGGACGGATCTTTGTCCAGCCTTTTAAAAAGATCTCCTTCGAGTCGCTCCAGGGACTCGGCGTCGGTTTCGCCGCCAGCCGTGGCAGCGTCAACGGTACCCCTGCTGTCTCGAGTCTTCCCAATTACAGAACGCCGGGACAGCAGACCTTCTTCCGATATCGAACGGCGCCCGCCGGCACCGCCGCAGCCGCCGCCAACACGGTCATCGCCGATGGCGTCCTGCTTCGCACCTCCCCTCAGGCCTATTATTATTGGGGGGCGTTCGGCCTCCTTGGAGAATATGTGCTCTCCTCCCAGGGGGTCACATTGGGCGCAACTTCCGAGAAGTTAAAGAACAAAGCCTGGCAGGTGGCGGGGTCCTATTTGCTGACCGGAGAGAAGGAATCGTTCAAAGGAGTGACTCCGTTCCGTCCATTTGATCCCAGTCAAGGGAGATGGGGGGCCTTCGAGCTGGTCGCTCGTTACAGCGT
>JAHFEM010000192.1:0-3932 GCA_023248505.1 Nitrospirota bacterium | reverse complement strand
ACGAGGCGGCTTTCCCCATCTTCTCCGATCCGGCCCGCTCGGCGCAGGAAGCGATGGCATGGGCCGGCGGGATCAATTGGTATCTGAATCGAGGGGTCAAGTTCGTGGTCCATTACGAGCTGACCCAATTTGAAGGCGGGGCTGCCGCCGGGGAGGACCGGGAAAAGGAAAAAGCGATTCTGGGCCGGACTCAGATCGCGTTCTAACCTTTTATACGAACCGATGCGAACCCTCATTTAAGGAGATGACCATGTCACAGAAAATCTGGAGCACTCTCTTGCTCAGCTTTCTCTCGGTGGTTGTACTTTCTCAAACGCTCCAAGCGGCGGATGTGACCCTGCTCAACGCTTCGTATGATCCGACGCGGGAGCTCTATCAGGAATTCAATGCAGCCTTCGCAAAAAAGTGGAAGGAGAAGAGTGGACAGAACGTCACGGTCAAGCAATCCCACGGCGGATCGGGAAAGCAGGCGCGCGCCGTCATTGACGGCCTGGAGGCGGATGTCGTGACCCTGGCGCTCGCGTACGACATCGATGCCATCTCGGAGAGGGGCAACCTGCTCCCGAAGAACTGGCAGTCGCGTCTGCCGAACAACAGCGCCCCGTATACCTCGACGATCGTTTTTCTGGTGCGGAAGGGGAATCCGAAAGGGATCCAGGATTGGGAAGATCTTGCGAAGCAGGGAATCTCCGTCATCACGCCCAACCCGAAGACCTCCGGCGGGGCGCGCTGGAATTATCTCGCCGCCTGGGGATTTGCGTTGAAGAAAAATGGAGGCGACGAGGGCAAAGCGAAAGACTTCATCGCCCGACTTTATAAAAACGTCCCGGTGCTCGACTCCGGCGCGCGGGGGGCGACGACTACCTTTGTAGAGCGGGGGATCGGTGATGTGCTGGTTGCTTGGGAGAATGAGGCGCTGCTCGCGGTGAACGAGCTCGGCAAAGGAAAGTTTGAGATCGTGATTCCGTCGGTCAGCATTTTGGCCGAGCCGCCGGTGGCCGTCGTCGATAAGGTCGTCGATCGGCGAGGGACGCGGGCGGTCGCCCAGGCCTATTTGGAATATCTTTATTCGGAAGAGGGACAGGAAATCGCAGCCAAACACTTCTACCGGCCTCGGCTGGCGTCGGTTGCATCCAAGTATGCGGCGCAGTTTCCCAAGGCCACTCTCTTCACCATCGATGACGTTTTCGGCGGCTGGCAGAAGGCGCAGAAGGCTCACTTCTCCGACGGCGGGATCTTCGATCAGATCTATCAGCCGGGCCGCTAACAGGCCCGATGAGAAGGGGGAGGGTCCAGGGTCCGCTGGATCGTCTCCTATCTATCCTGGGTTTTCCGAGGGGGTCCGTTCAATGGTTCTCAAACAAAAGAGCATCCTTCCCGGTTTTGGTCCGGCGCTGGGGTTCACTCTTTTCTATCTTGGTTTTATCGTTCTGATCCCCCTCTCCACCCTCTTTCTTAAGACGGCGACCCTGACCTGGGGCCAGTTCTGGGAGATCATCACCGCTCCGCGGGCGCTCGCCTCTTACCGGCTGAGTCTGGGGGCCTCCCTGGTTGCCGCGCTGGTGAATGTGATCTTCGGCCTGCTGGTGGCTTGGGTGCTGGTCCGGTATTCCTTTCCCGGCAAGCGGATTGTCGACGGACTCGTCGATCTTCCCTTTGCCCTTCCGACCGCCGTAGGAGGAATCGCGCTGAGCACCGTCTACTCCGGCAAGGGATGGATCGGGCAGTATCTCGAACCGCTCGGGATCAAGGTGGCCTATACCCCCCTGGGGGTGATCATCGCCTTGACCTTTATCGGATTGCCCTTCGTGGTCCGAACGGTCCAGCCGGTCCTGGAGGATTTTCATCCGGAATTCGAGGAGGCGGCCACGACCCTCGGCGCGAGCCGCCTGCAAATTTTTCTCCGGGTGATCCTGCCGACCCTGATGCCGGCGCTGCTCACCGGCTTTGCGCTGGCCTTTGCGCGGGCGTTGGGGGAGTACGGTTCGGTGGTCTTCATCTCCGGCAACATGCCGATGCGAACGGAGATCACCCCGTTGCTGATCATGACCAAGCTGGAACAGTTCGACTATGCCGGGGCGACGGCTCTTGCGGTGGTGATGCTGGCCGCGTCGTTTCTCCTGTTGTTGGCGATTAATCTTCTGCAGTGGTGGAGCCGCAACCGGCTTGCGGCGCTGTAAGGAAAAAGGAAAGGGGAGAGGCCGATGTTTGCATCGGGCAGATTGAAGCGTGGAGAGGCCAGTGCGCTGAGCCGTGCGCGAACGGAGCCGAGGGCCGTCCGCTGGGCGCTGATCGGTGCTGCGCTTTTATTCCTGGGGTTCTTTCTGCTGACCCCGCTGGTTGTCATCTTTGCGGAGGCGCTTCAAAAGGGGTTTGAACTTTATCTCGAATCATTTAAGGAGCCGGAAGCGTGGGCGGCGATTCGCCTCACGCTGCTGACCGCGGTGATCGCCGTTCCCCTCAACCTGGTTTTCGGCGTCGCCGCGGCGTGGGCGATCGCCAAGTTCAATTTTGTCGGGAAGAATGTGCTGACCACCCTGATCGACCTCCCCTTTGCGGTCTCCCCGGTGATCTCGGGAATGATCTTCGTCCTTCTCTTCGGCATGCAGGGGTGGCTGGGGCCCTGGCTCCAGGCGCACGACATTAAAATCATCTTCGCCGTTCCGGGAATCGTCCTCGCAACCATCTTCGTGACCTTCCCCTTCGTGGCCCGTGAATTAATCCCGCTGATGCAGGCGCAGGGTACGGAGGAGGAAGAGGCGGCGATTGTTCTGGGGGCGAGCGGGTGGCAGACCTTCTTTCGCATCACGGTTCCCAATATCAAGTGGGGGTTGCTCTACGGGGTGATCCTCTGTAATGCGCGGGCGATGGGAGAGTTCGGGGCGGTCTCGGTGGTGTCGGGGCACATCCGTGGGTCGACCAACACCATGCCGTTGCATGTCGAGATCCTCTACAATGAGTACAACTTCGTCGCCGCTTTCGCGGTCGCCTCGCTCCTGGCGCTGCTGGCCCTCGTTACGCTGGCGGCGAAGCGGTTTGTCGAGTGGAAGACACAGCGGCAAGCGCCTCCCCGTGGGCTGGATTGAGCGGCGGCGTATTTTCCGGGTATAAGCGAAACGAGCGTGAACAAAGGAGCCGGTCGATGAGCATTGAAATTCGTCGGATCACAAAACAGTTCGGGAATTTCGCAGCGCTGAAGGAGATTGATCTGACCATCGCCACCGGAGAGCTGGTGGCCCTTCTGGGGCCGTCCGGTTCCGGCAAGACGACGCTCTTGCGGATCATGGCGGGGCTGGAGAATCCCGACGGCGGGGAGATTCTCTTTCACGGCGAGAACGCCACCGACCGCAGCGTCCGGGACCGCCACGTCGGCTTCGTCTTCCAGCACTATGCCCTCTTCAAGCATATGACCGTCTTCGAGAACGTCGCCTTCGGCCTGCGGGTCCGCCCCCGCAAGCAGCGCCCTTCAGCGCAGGAGATCCGCGATAAGGTCCATTCGTTGCTGAAACTTGTCCAGCTCGATCGGATGGAATCGCACTACCCCTCTCAGCTCTCCGGCGGACAGCGGCAGCGTGTGGCGCTCGCCCGCGCGCTGGCGGTCGAACCGAAGATGCTTCTGCTGGATGAGCCGTTCGGCGCGCTCGACGCCAAGATCCGGCAGGAGCTCCGGCTCTGGCTTCGGCGGCTGCACGACGAGCTGCACATCACCAGCATCTTCGTCACGCACGATCAGGAAGAAGCGCTGGAGGTGGCCGACCGTGTCGTGGTGATGAACAAGGGACAAATCGAGCAGGTCGGCACGCCCGAAGAGGTCTACGATCATCCGGCGAATCCGTTCGTCTACAACTTCCTCGGCAATGTGAATCTTTTTCATGGGCGGGTGGAGGGGGGACAAGTTCAAATCGGCCCGATTCGGTTCGACGCCCCGGAGC
>JAHFEM010000191.1 GCA_023248505.1 Nitrospirota bacterium | reverse complement strand
CAAGGCTATTTCCACCAAAAAATCCAGGCCGACGGCTGGCAGGAGGCGATCTACCGACCGCTTGAGATCGACTCCGTTGCGGTTCGGCCGGCCGCGTTTCCTTCCGGCCAAACGTTGGTAGATGTTCCGGTGGGACCGAGAACGATCTACATCAAAGTCTGGGAGGTTCGGGTCGGACGGGTCCGGCTCTATCTGATGGATACGGATGTCCCGGAGAATGCGCCCTGGGATCGGGAGCTCTCTGCCCGGCTTTATGGGGGAGACCAGGAGTTGCGGATTCGCCAGGAAATCGTCCTCGGCATCGGGGGGGTTCGCCTCCTGCGCGCTCTCGGCATCCGCCCCAACATTTGGCATTGCAACGAAGGGCATACCTCGTTCCTGATGCTGGAGCGAATTCGCGAGGGGGTCGCCGCCGGGAAGAGCTTCGAGGAGGCGGCGGAGTCGGTCCGAAAGAGCAGCATCTTCACCACCCATACGCCGGTCCCCGCCGGGCATGATGCCTTTCCCGCCACGTTGATCGAAAAATACTTTTCGAATTACTGGCCGCTGCTGGGGCTCGATCAAGGTCGCTTCTGGGAGTTGGGTCGCCATCCGGAGCCGTGGGGGGAGGCGTTCAACATGACGGTCCTTGCCCTCCATCTGACCCAGGGGCATAACGCGGTGAGCCAACTCCACGGAAAGGTCTCCCGGAGGATGTGGCAACATCTCTGGCCCAACACCGATGTGGAGAAGGTCCCGATTATTTCAATCACAAACGGCATTCACGTGCCGACGTGGGTTGCGCCGGAGATGAACGATCTCTACAAAAAATATCTTTCCCCCGATTGGGTTCATCATCACGATGATCCGATCTTCTGGCAGCGGGTGATGGACATCCCCGATGATCTCCTCTGGGAAACCCGACAGCAGCTGAAGCGAAAGTTGCTCGGCTTTATCCGGGAGCGGGCGAGGACATCGTGGACGGAAGACCGCGCCGATCCGATTCAACTCTTGGCGGCCGGCACCCTCCTCGATCCGGAAGCGTTGACCATCGGCTTTGCCAGACGATTCACCGCCTACAAGCGGGCGACGCTGCTTTTTCAGAACCTGGAGCGGCTCAAGAAGATTTTGGGAAACCGATGGCGGCCCGTTCAGATCGTCTTTGCCGGCAAGGCCCATCCGGCGGATGAGGTCGGTAAGCGCTTAATCCAGCAGATCTACAGTCTCGCAAAGGATTCGGGGCTGGCCGGCCATATCGCCTTCGTTGAGAATTACGATATGCATGTGGCTCACTTCTTTATTCAGGGGGTCGACATTTGGCTGAATACCCCCCGGGCGCCGCTGGAGGCAAGCGGTACCAGCGGCATGAAGGCCTCTCTGAACGGGGCGCCCCAATTAAGTACGCTCGATGGATGGTGGCCGGAGGGGTACAACGGATCGAATGGATGGGGCTTCGGCGTTCCGCCCGACGCTTCCCTCCAGAATCTTTCTCCCGAGATGCAGGACGCAGCGGACATCGAGAGCCTCTACAGCATCTTGGAAAATGAAGTGATCCCCCTCTATTACCGGCGAGATGCCGATGGGGTCCCACGCGGCTGGATTCAGACGGTCAAAGAGGCGATTCGATCGGTGGTTCCATTCTTCTGCGCCAGGCGGATGGTCAAGGAATATGCAGATCGGCTTTACGCCTCTGCCGCGAGAGAATCGAAGGGGTAGGGGAATTTGATTTCGGATTGCGGAATGGGGAGAATAAAGGAGTGGGTCCCCACCCCGCAATCCGAAATCCCCAAGCCGAATTAATGCGATGGAGCTTTCTTGGATCTGGAAGAAAAGCTGGTTCGTAAAAAAGTTGTCTATCAGGGGAAGTATATCCGCACGGAGGAGCAGATTGTTCGGCTTCCCGATGGCACCGAGGCGGTCCGGGAAATTGTTTCCCCCCCGGATGCGGTCGGAGTCCTTCCGATCGATTCGGAAGGACGGGTCTATCTGGTCCGTCAGTACCGTCCGGCCATCTGTCGGGTCACATTGGAAATCCCCGCCGGTATTCTAGAGCCGGGAGAGAGTTCAATCGAAACGGCGCGGCGGGAGTGTGAAGAAGAGGTGGGGAGGAGGCCGGAACGGCTTGATTTCCTCTTCGGTTATTACCATTCCGTCGGCTTTTCGACCGGAAAAATAGAAGTCTTCCTCGGTCGAGATCTCCTTCCCAATCCGCATGCCCACACCGACCCGGGGGAATTCATTGAGGTGGTGCTCCTCCCCTTCGAGGAGGCCTATCAGCAGGGTCTTTCGGGGAAGGTCATCGATAGCAAAACACTCTTGGCATTTCTCTGGTATCGGCAGGTTGTTTTGGAGGCGGTTTAGAAAATAAAAGAGACCCTTCCATCTTCCTTCCGGATGTGATCCGTCGGAAGATGGAAGCAGGATCAAACCGATTGGAACAGCAGATCGAGTACGGTTTTGATTTCCTTTATTGTAAACGGTTTTTGGAGATGGAGACTTCCCGTCTCCTGAATGAATTCGCTCGTCGACTGATTCGCGATATCCCCTGTTAAAATAATAATCCGCCTTGCCATTTCGGGAAAATGCGTCTGGACTTTTTCGTAAAAGGTTTTCCCGTCCATGAAGGGCATCTTCATGTCAAGGAAGAGGGCATCATACCCCCCTTCCTTGAGCTTTCCGGCGGCTTCTTGGCAATCGATCGCTTGGTCGACCTGATAACCGATCTTGGAAAGAAGATGCGTTAAAAGGTCGAGAAGAAGCTGTTCATCGTCGATGACGAGAATTCGCTTCATCGCCGGATCGATTCCTCAAGCACATCTCGATCGATTTTAACGAGTCCTTTCTGAATGGCGTACCGGATCAACTGGGCCACGTTTCGGAGGGCGAGTTTATTCATGATGTTGGCCCGGTGGGTCTCTACCGTCTTGACGCGAATCCCAAGCTTCTCCGCAACCTCTCGATTCTTGAATCCTTCCGCTACCAGACAGATGACTTCTTGTTCTCGCTTGGTCAACGCCCTTGCTTCCGGCATTTTGATTCCCCCTGCTTTTTTTTGTTGATGACATGGAGCGCCCGCCTCGGGCAATACCCCCAATTTATATGGCTGGTCAGAAATATAGAAGGGAAGCTTCAAAATGAGTATCGGAATCGATCTGTTTATTTTGTGGGACGATGACTTGTCGTCTTGTAGGACTTTGTCCTACGTTACAGCCGTTGCGTAAGAATAATGAGGAGAGGCGATTTCTAATCGACCAGTTTTTGCTGAATGGCGTAATGGGTCAACTCTGCATTATTTCGCATCTTCATTTTTTCGAGAATCCGAGTGCGGTAGGTGCTGATGGTCTTGACGCTCAGGGAAAGCTCCTCGCCGATCTCCTTGACCGTCTTTCCCGAGGCGATAAATCGGAGCACCTGGAATTCGCGATCGGAGAGCGCTTCATGAAGCGGCTTCTCGGAAATGGACTCCAAGTTGAAGGCAAGTCTCTCCGCCAGATGGGGGCTGATATATTTCCCCCCCCGGGCGACCTTTCGAATCGCCTCGACGAGATGGTCGGGCGCGCTCTCCTTCGTCAAATAGCCGGACGCCCCCGCCCGAAGCACCCGGACGGCGTACTGGTCTTCCGGGTGAATGGTCAACATGAGGACGGGCAGCTTCGGCTGTTCGCTTTTCAGCTGCTTCAAGACGTCGAGCCCCCCTCGGCCCGGCATTGAGATATCCAGGACGACCACATCCCATTGATCGCTTCTGACCTTTTCCAGCAGATCCTGCCCGTTGTACGCTTCCCCCGCAACGATCATGTCGGGGGTCTCCGTGAGGATCTGCTTCAACCCTCTCCGGACGATCGCATGATCGTCCGCAATTAAAATTTTAATCATGATTCCTTCCGTTGTCGCCCGGTGATTGAAGTGGAATCTGCACAGTTACGGTGGTCCCTTTGCCGGGGAGTCCGCTGATTTGAACCGTGCCTCCCCAGAGGAGCGCTCTCTCGCGTATTCCCAAGAGCCCGAGTGACTTCGAGTTGGTAATCTGGCTTTGCGTGATTCCCCTCCCATTATCGCCGACTTCCAGAATAAAGCAGTCCTCCTGTTTCTCCAGGCGGATTTTCACCTCGCTGGCGTTGGCATGGCGAACGATATTCGTGAGGGTCTCTTGAAAAATGCGAAAAACCGTAGTGGATCGATCGGGGTCGAGCAGAATCTCCTCCGGATGGACGACGAAGTCGCAGCGCATTCCTGTTCGACTCTGAAATTCATGAACCTGCCATTCAATGGCGGCGGTCAACCCGAGATCGTCTAAAACGCCGGGTCTTAGCTCCGTTGAAATTTTCCGAAGGGTCTGGATGGTGGTGTCGACCAGTTTGGCCATCGATTTTGTCCGTTCTCGGAGCAGATCTTCTTTTTTCGGCAGCCGTTTTTTCAGCCATGATAGTTCCATTTTTAAAATTGTCAATAGCTGTCCCAGCTCGTCATGAATCTCGCGTGAGATGCGGGTTCTCTCCTCTTCCACGATGGAGTTAAAACGGCTTGAGAGATTGCGCAACTGCTCTTGGGAATGTCTTAGCTCTTTCTCCACGTCTCGCTGTTGATTTTCCAGGGCGATTTCCCTCTCCCGTTGCCGATAGCTGTCGTACAGGATGCCCGTTGCATGGGAGAGAATTTCAAGCCCGGCTTGTTCCGTCACGCCGTATCCGCCGGCGCGGTTCGCGATGCCGATCATCCCCACCACCTGGTTCTCCCGGATGATCGGCACCCCGAGAAAGGTTCGCAATGGAGGATGGCCTGGAGAAACGCCTCCGGATCGGGGGTCGGTTGCGGCATCATTGGAGAGGACCGCCTTTCCGGTTTTGATGACCTCCCCGAATAAATTATCGAAATTGTCAAAGTCGATGTAGCCCCGTTCTCGATAGCTCTGGAGGGCCTCTTCGTAGAACGCCCGGTTGGTCACCGTGTCCCACGCGATCCCCTCGTGCGCCATGATGCGAAGGCGCGGTCCCTCGACGACCACGCCGATAAAGCCATACTCGCTTTCCGTTTGGCGGAGGGCCGACCGGAGCAGGCGGGAACTTGTCTCATGCCAATCTCGGCTGTCGAGATAGGCGGTCATCGCATCGGTTACCGCCGCCAACTGCTCGGTTTTGATGCGGAGCGCCTCCTCGGCCTGTTTCCGCTCGGTGATGTCCATCATCGCGCCGATCATCCGGACCGGTTTTCCAGTCTGATCATGAATGACATAG
>JAHFEM010000190.1 GCA_023248505.1 Nitrospirota bacterium | reverse complement strand
CACCGAATCACGAAGCAGTGGGGCGCCGCAATTTTCTACGATGTCGGAAATGCCATGAACCGTTTGGATGAGTTCAATCCCCAGCAAGGCGTCGGCATCGGCGGCCGTTGGTATTCGCCGGTCGGACCGGTCCGGGTCGACCTCGGCTATGCCCTGGATCGGCCGGGCCTGACCCTTCGCCTTCATATCAATATGGGGCCCGATCTATGAAGATCCGACATCTTTGGCTTGCGCCCCTCCTTCTCTTCCTCTTTTTTGGAATCGGTCTCGGGCTGCTCGTTTCAACCGAGCCGGGCGCCCGATGGCTTCTTTCTCGCGCCATTCGGTTCGCGCCGGGCCTTCGGATCGCCAACGTCGACGGAACCCTCCTCGGTCCCCTCTCTCTGAAGGGAGTCGATTACAAAACCAAAACCGGGCAACTGACCGCCAAAGAGATCCGGTTGACATGGCGCCCCATCCATTTGGTCCGCGGGGAAATCGCAATCGATCTCTTATCGATTCAGGGGGTCCATTACAGCCGATTCTCCGGGGAGCGCGCCCCCGGCGAATCTGAAACGGGACCCCTCCCCTCGATCGATCTCCCGCTCCGAATCGTCGTCTCGAAAGCCGCTATCGACGGCATCGCTTATACCTCCGGCGACCAGACCGTGACGATCGACCATGTTGCGATCACCGGCCGGATGGATGAGCAGGGCCTCCAGGTCGAATCACTCCAGGTCGCAGCGCCTCTATTCGATCTGTCGCTTACAGGAAAAATCGATCCTCGAGGAGCCTATCCCTTCGAGGTGTCGATCGCCTGGTCGGCCCGTCCCCTTGCCGATGCCCCGTTTCAGGGAAAGGGAGGGGCGAAAGGGACGTTGAAAGAATTCAACCTTCATCACCAACTGACCGAACCTTTTCTCATCGGGACCCAAGGAACGGTCCGGTTGGACGAGGCCGCGCCGACGTTCGATCTCAACGGCGCCTGGAATAACGTACGATGGCCCCCCACGGAAGACGCGATGGTCGAAAGCACCGAGGGCGCTTATCGGCTCAGCGGCCGGATCGACGATTACCGGTTCCATCTCCAGGCCGATCTGCACGGACCGAGCTTTCCCGGTACACACTGGAAGGTCGAAGGGGCCGGGATGAAGACCATGGCCACCCTTAAAGAGGTCGCCATTCAAACACTCGACGGAAAAATCAACGGCCGGGGGGAGATCGCCTGGCAGCCCGACCTCCGGTGGATGCTGACGCTCCACGGCGCGGGGCTCAACCCGGGAAACCACTGGCCCGATTGGAAGGGATCGGTCGGCTTCCAACTCGACACGAACGGCCAATGGACCGACCGGGGTCCGATCGGCCGGTTCCGGCTCTCCGAGCTCAAGGGAAACCTCCGCGGCTACCCGGTTTACGCCCGCGCTCACCTCCAGGCCGATCAAGAGACTTATTCCCTTGAAGCACTCGACCTTCGTTCCGGCCCCGCCCGGTTGATCGCCTCCGGGGAATTGAAAGACCGATGGGACCTGCGCTGGAAGATTCAGGCGCCCGATCTCGCCGCCATTCTCCCCGATGCGGGGGGAAGTCTCACCGGCCGTGGAACGGTCGGCGGCCCGCGGTCCCTTCCGACCCTTTCGGCCGACATGCAGGGAAAGTCGCTGAAGTGGGCCGAGACGAAGGTCCACCAATTTCATCTGAATGGGCTCATCGACCTGCAGGACAAAATCGCGTCCCATCTTGAATTCACCGCCGAGGGGATCGAGGCAGCCGGCCAAGCGGTCGCCCGGCTGCACGCGGAAGGGAAAGGCCGCATTGCCGGACACTCCCTGCAGGCCGATGTTCGATCAGCCGATCAACGGGTCGCCTTCCAAATACAAGGAGGGGTCCACGGCAAACGGTGGGAAGGGACGATACGGCAATCGCTCTTGGAAGATAAACGCCTCGGGAAGTGGATTTTAGATCGACCGGTTCCGATGACCCTCGCGGCCGATGCGGTCGATCTCCAAAGAGGCTGCTGGCTTCAGGCGCCGGCCCGCTTCTGCATGTCCGGCCGCTGGCAACAACCGCAGGGGTGGCAGGCGAAGGGCCGGGCCGAGCGGCTTCCGCTCGCCCTTGCAAAATCTTTCCTTCCGCCGGAAGTGATTCTCTCCGGCAGCCTCGATGGGGAATGGACCGTCCTCCAGCGGGACGGACGGCTTCAGTTCAAAACCCGATGGATTCCCCGGCCCGGGATGTTGGTTTATCAGATCAGCGGAGACGAGCCGATCCGGATCCCCTATCAGGATGGGCTCTTTCAAGCGGAGCTGGAGGGAGAAACGCTCCGCGCCCAGACCGAACTCACATTCCCCGGGCAGGGCGCTTTGCAGGCCGCGGCCACATTGGCTCCGATCGGGCGCCAGGCCGATTGGCGGCAGAGCCGCCTGAAAGGAGCCCTTCAGGTCCATCTCGACCGGCTGGAGCCGATCAGCGCTTTCGTTCCGGCGGTGACGCAGGCCAGGGGGAAACTTCGGATCGATTTCACCGTTGCAGGGACGCCGGCCGAACCTCAAGTGACCGGCCAGGCGGTCCTCGACGAAGGGAAGGCTCGGATCCCGGCGCTCGGGATCGACCTTGATCCGCTCCGCCTGGAAATTCGCAGCGCGGAGAACAAAGTTCTCCGGATCGACGGCGCGGCCCGATCGGGTCCCGGCCAGGTGAAATTGAACGGGTCGATCACGTTGGATCCCGAACAGGGCTGGCCGACGCGCCTCTCGGTCCGAGGCGATCGGTTCGAGTCGGTCGATCTGCCGGAAGCGCATCTCTTCGCCTCCCCCGATCTGACCTTTCAATTACGCGGCCGGCGGATCGAGCTCAACGGCGAGGTCCTCCTCCCGGAAGGAAAGGTCGCCCCCCGCGAGCTCCCGAAGGGAGCGGTTCAAGTATCCGAAGATGCAATGGTCGTTCGCGTCCCCGCCGGGGGAAAAATCCAGCCCCATGGACAGGGCTGGGAGATTTATAGCCGCGTGACGATTCGCCTGGGGGACAAAGTCTCCTTCAACGGATTTGGTCTTTCCGGAAAGATCGCCGGCCAATTGACGGCAACCGATGCGCCCGATCAGCCGACCCTGGCGGAAGGAGCTCTGCGGATTATCGAGGGTCAATACAGCGCCTACGGTCAAAAGCTGGCGATCACGGAGGGACGGCTCATTTTTGCCGGCCCGACCGACAATCCCGGTCTCGACATCCGGGCCGTCCGGAAAGTCGAGGAGATCACCGCCGGGATCCATGTCAGCGGCACCCTGAAACGCCCGCAAAGCACCCTCTTCTCGGAACCGCCGATGGATGAGGCGAATACCCTCTCCTATTTATTGCTGGGACGCCCTCTCAACAAAGCGTCCAGCGCGGAAGGGGACCTTATGACAAAGGCGATCTCCGCGCTCGGGGTAAAAGGGGGAAACCTGCTCGCCAAGCGGATCGGCCGGAAGCTCGGTCTCGACGAGCTCACGCTGCAGGGAGGGGAATCGGTCGAGGAGACGACGCTTGTCATTGGAAGGTATCTCTCGCCCAAATTTTATGTAAGCTACGGGATCGGTCTTTTCGAAGCGAGCAATGTTCTCTCCCTCCGCTACACGATCAGCCCCCGCTTGACCCTACGCGCACAGAGCGGCGAGGAAAACAGCCTCGACCTCCTCTATACGCGGGAATATAATTAACCTTCCAAGCGGCTCTTCTATGGAACCCTCCTCCTTTTCCAACGCGCAACCGCCAATGCCACTGTGTGTCCGCTTACAGACGGGAAAATGCAAACGCTTTATTCTCATTTTCTGAGTCCCACGTCAAAAAGAGCGCTTCTTCCGAAACAGCGCCACGCCCCTTGACCCTCTCACAAAAGGAGAATGAGATGCGCCATCGTATCCAATGGTTCCGGCCGATCCTCTTGATCGTTACGGTTGTTCTTTTCGGTCACCCCCCGACCCCTTCGGAAGCGAAGAAACCCGCGGCGGCGGATCTTGATTGCACTGCGTGTGTTTCCGTCGGCGAGCTCGACTTCGCTCTCCCGGGAAAGCCGGCTCACGTCGTCATCGTCGCGACCGGCGGAGGAGATTATACAAGCGTGAGCGACGCCTTGGCCGCCATCGCTCCCTCCGCAGCCGATCCCTACTTGATCAAGATCATGCCGGGAACCTATATCGACAACATCACCCTGAAGAGCTATGTCCATTTGAAGGGAGCCGGCCGGGAGGTGACGACGATCCAGTCGGCCGCGCCGAACCAGAGCGTGATCGTCCTCAATACCCTGACGAACGTCGCCGTCTCCGGCTTGACGATCACCGGCGGCTTCTTTGGCATCGCCAATAGCGCTTCATCCCCCACCGTGCTGAACAACGCTCTGACCGGGAACATGTTTGGAATGACCAATCAGAACAACGCCTCCCCCGTGATCAGCGGGAACATCGTCTCGAACAACACGAACGAAGGAATCGATAACTTCGACCATTCCTCTCCAACCATCCGGGGGAACATCATTACCGGCAACGGCCGCGGGATTCTCAACTCCGTCGACACCGCCCCCACCCTCGTCGGCAACACGATCAGCGGCAACAACGGCGCCGGCGTACGGAACGTCTCTTCCGCTCCCCATTTGAATGGCAACCTCATCAGCGGGAATGCCACCGAAGGGATCTCCAGCCAGGGAGGGGCCCCCACGATCATCAGCAACACAATCTCGGGGAACGGAGGAAAAGGAATTACGAACGAAATCGGCTCGTCCCCGAACATCATCGGAAACACCATCACCGACAACGGGGAGGAGGGGGTTTTCAATCTCTCGTCGTCGCCGATCATGATCGCCCACAATCGGATCACCGGAAACGGCGCGGCCGAAGCGGACATCTTCGTTCATCCGATCAGCGCGCCGAATATCAGCTTCAACATTTACGATGATATCGACGGGAACACCGGGGTGGGACTCTTCAACGTCAAATCGGATGGAACGGCTGCGCCGGCGCCGTAATCAGAAATTCCGTGGAGGGAATGGATCGGTTTTCGAAAAAGGCGGTGAAAACGGTCTGCTAAGGCTTGCCTGAAATAACCCGCTTGAGAACCTTGCCCAGATCCTCCAGCTTAAACGGTTTCGGGATGAAATCGCTAAATCCGTATTTCGTGAAAGCGGCCGTCAACGGATCATTCGAATAGCCGCTGGAGACGATGGCCCTCACGTTCGGATCGATCTCGCGCAACTGAAGGATCGCTTCCTTTC
>JAHFEM010000189.1 GCA_023248505.1 Nitrospirota bacterium | reverse complement strand
GGGGCATGAGGGATTAATGGCGAAATCGCTTGACGCTCCTTACAACGCCGGACAGCGAGGCTCCCACTGGTTGAAACTTAAGACGGCGAAGACGCTTGATCTGGTGGTCCTGGCAGCGGAGTGGGGGCATGGCCGAAGGTCGGGATGGCTCTCCAACCTTCACCTCGGGGCGCGCGATCCGGAGAGCGGGCGGTTCATCATGCTCGGAAAAACTTTCAAGGGACTGACCGATGAGGTGCTCCGGTGGCAGACGGAGAAATTTCTTTCGATGGGGACAAGACAGGATGCTTGGATCGTAACGGTTCGGCCCGAATTAGTCGTCGAGATCGCCTTTTCGGACATCCAGGAATCACCTCGCTACCCGGCGGGCATAACCCTTTGATTTGCGCGGGTCAAGCGGTATCGCCCGGACAAGTCGGCCGGCGAGGCCGATACGATCCAAACGGTCATGGAGATCTTCCGGCGAGAGAAGGGAGAGAGGTAGACGAAGTCTAAAAATCAGATCGCTATCTATGGAGAATCGACACGCCGTGTTTTGAGAGGATTCTTTGCTATTGCACCCGCCGTTTCGAAAGAAGAATCTTCTCCCCTTCCTTGAAACTTACCTGAATCTTGTCCCATGAGAGACGCTCCATCACGACCCCCAACCCAAACGTTGCATGATCGATCAGATCATTCTGCTTGAAGGAGCCGGCAAAAGTATACGGCTGCTTCTTTTTTGAAGAGGAGGACTGGATGAGCTGCTCCCAAGCATGCTCAATCTTCGTCTGCTTTGCGGCCTTCCGCGCAGGGGTCTCTCCGGCCGTGGCCGGATTTACATATCGATGAAGCCCGCCGCAGGTCTTGCACTGTACCTTGGCAACCCGCTCCCCAACCAATGCGGCGATCGTATGATCGAGGGCGATCTTGCATTTTGTACAAACCGAGGTGATCTCTTCGCCTACCTGATGCTTTTTCGTTGTACTCATTGCACCCTTTCTTAAAAAGTTTCCAACAGTTTACTCCTTTTAGATGAAAAAATCCATCCCAAACAAGAGGAAAGGCTCGGAATGCAGTGGTTTCAATTAGGAGGCAAAACTGGGGTGACTTCCCTGGAAAGAGTGCGCTTCTCAGCGTCCGGACACCCCGGAGCGAAGATTTTCACCTCATTGCCGCGAGGAGTTCTTATTCCTCACAGCTCCAATCGGATCTGAAGCCGCAGAGGGGGAGATTAGACACCGGCCAAGAACGAAGGAGAACACCTTCCATGATTGCGGTGGAATTGGCCCAACCTCTTCCGATTCGGCGAAAAGGTGGGCCTGAGTTGTTCTACCGTTATTGTAGATGATCGCAATTTCTCAAAAAGGATTAAAATGCAACCCTCTTCGATGGAGGAGAGACCGCACGCGCCCTCTCCTGAAATGACCACCGCTCGGGAAGAGCGGCCTGGAAGAGATTGGACTAAAAACCGGTTTAAAACTGCCTCATGAGCGGCTTGGCCGGGCCGCCCCGCTCCTGCAGCCAGCGGGAGAGGGGGAGCAATTGGCGCTCTTTGAAGCGGATGCCGATCTGCATGAACTCCAAGGTCTGGGCGAGCGCCCGCTCGGCGGCGTCGACCTTATTGACCGGGTCACTGAAGAAGGCTTTGACCTCGTCGAACCATTGATCCCGCCACAAGGAACGGGTCCCTTGGATGATCCGCAGGGCGCCGGGGCTTCCCCCCTTCTCGCGGATGGGACGCCACTGGGCCTTGATGAAATTCCAGCTCTCCTCCTGCGCCGTCGGGTTGGCAAGGAGGTATCGGATCGGCTTCCAAACATCTTGCGAGCGGACCGCTTCGGAGAGGGAAAACTCGAGGAGCTTTCGGGCAAGGTCCGGTTTGGCGAAATCGGCCAGCGCCAGCAGATATCGGTCGCGATCTTCCGGGGTCGCGGCGGTTTTGAATCTCTGAATAAAGCGCTCGAAGCCGGAACCGCCATCGGTCCGGGCCGTCAGGCGAACCAGCGGCGTGGTCAGGGTCGGATCGATCGAGGTCGGCTTGGCTTGGTAGCGGGTCCACCTCCGGGGAAGCTCCGAGAGAATCTCCTCGTCTTGAGCCAGGGCCCCCAGCCCCCAGAGGGCGGCCGCACGGGTGAGCTTTCTCTCATCATCCTCGTTGGGCGCCGGATCCCAGCCGAGCTCTTTCCAGACCGGCTCGAAGAACTCCTTCACCAACGCCTGGAACTTGGACCGATCCTTCGGGAGGATCATCTGGTTGGAAATCGTTTCGAAATATCCCGCCGCCGCCTCGACCACCACGCGGGTCGGATCGCCTTTGAACCGAAGAAGCATTTCCATGAAAGTGACAATCGAGAGATCGCCGCTGACGCTCAACGCCCAGAGGTGGTTTAAAGACCCGATTCGCTCCGCGGCGGAGAGGGCCGTCGTCACAATCGGCTGAAGGGCATCCCGAAGGGGACGGTTATACTCCGTCCGAAGAAAGCCTCTCTCTTCGGCATTCCCGTAAACCCAACGAACCGCTCCGCTCCCGGGAAGGGTCACGGAGGTCACCCGGTTTTTCAAGAGAACCCGATGGGTCTGAAGTCCGCTCTCATCCTCATACTTTAACGTGAAGGGGACCGACCAGAGGAGCGAGGAGGCCTGGCCGACAGAGCGGCCGGCGGCGAAGAACCGCCGCTGTTCAACCGCGAGGTTCCTAAACTGGCTCTCGGAAGCCTCCAGTGTGATGAGGGGGAATCCCGGTTGGGTAAACCAATCCTTGGCGATCGTCGAGACCGGCTGGCCGGAGGCCGCCGAAAGTTGAGACCAGAGATCGCCTGCCGTCGCATTCTTGAACTGATTCGCCTTCATGTAGCTCCGAATCCCTTGCCGGAACGGGCCCTCCCCCAGGAACTGCTCGATCATCCGAAGGCAAGCGGCCCCCTTCTCGTAAGTGAGGGCGTCGAACATCTCCTCGATCTGCGCCGCACTGGTCACAGGGGCCTGAATCGGCCGGGTGCTCTGCAGGGCATCGACCCCGAGCGGAACCTGCTTTTCTTGCTGAAACTCCACCCAGGAATTCCACTCCGGCCGCCACTGATCGACGATCTTCACCGCAAGCCAGGTGGCGAATGCCTCGTTCAGCCAAAGATCGTCCCACCAAGGCATGGTGACGAGGTTGCCGAACCACTGGTGGACAATCTCGTGCGTGATGACGTTGGCAACGCCCCGCTGCGTTCCGGTGGAGGCGAGCGTTTCGTCAAGCAAGAGCCGGGAGTCGCGGAAGAAGATCGCCCCCCAGTTCTCCATCGCTCCCATCGCGAAGTCGGGGACGCTGACAAGGTCGAGCTTGGGATACGGGTAGGGAAGATCGAAATAGGCGTTCAGGAGGGGAAGGACCGCCGAGGTGACCTTCAAGGCGAAGTCGCCGAGGTGCAGCTGGCCCGGAACGGTCCAAACGGCGACGCGGGCGCCGGCGACTTCAATTTCCTTCGATACCAGACGCGCCACCGCAAGGGCCAGAAGATAGGTCGACATGACCGGCGTTTCATCGAAGGCGACCGTCTTCCGCTCCCCCTCCGTCTTCTCCGAGAGCGCCGGCATATTGGAGAGGGCGGTGAGATGCGACGGAATCGTCACGGCAAGGCGGAATCGGGCCTTCATTCCCGGCTCGTCAAAGCAGGGAAACATCCGGCGGGCATCGGTCGCCTCGAACTGCGTGAAAGCATAGACCTCGCCTGCGGCATGCGCCTCATAGAGACCGCGGAGCTGCCGATTCAGTTTGCCTGAAAAGCGAAGCTGCAATCGGGCCGGTCCGACCGGCATCGGTTTCGGGAAAGTGAGGGTGATCGTCTCGGAGGAGGCATCGGCGGAGAGATGGGCCGGAAGAGAAACCCCTTCCCTTCCCCCGGTCGCCTGAGAAATCTCCAACTCTAACGCGTGGAGAGTGACCGTGTCGGTCGGCTCCCCAACCTGAACCTCAATCGTTACCTCCCCGTCGAAGCACCGCTCTTCGGGAACAACCGTCAAACGGAGATGATACAGCTCGGGCCGGACACGTCCCGGCAAACGTCCTTCAATCAACGCGCTCATAGTTCTCCTGTAGAAGATAACGTAACGTGAGGGGTAAGACAGGAGGCGTAAGGGGTCAAGGCTGAAAAATAAAAATCTTCAACGCTTACGCCTCCCGTGTTTCGTCATTATAAAACGAACCGATGCCGAGGGCAAGCTGGAAGGCCGGCTTTCGAGGTTCCCATAGAATCCGCGATTCTACAAGAAATTATTTCTGTTGGAATTGCGTGCGGTAGTCGGAGGGAGATTTCCCCATTTTGACGAGGAAGACTTTGCTGAAATAGCCCTGCTCCGAGAATCCCACCTCACAGCTGATTTCTTTGATCGTTCGATGCGGATCTTTGAGCAGTTGAACCGCACGATCGATCCGGATGGCGGTCAGATAGTCATGAAAGCCGATGCCGCACTCCTTCTTGAAAGAGGCGGAGAGGTACTTCGGATGCAGCGAGACCGCCTGGCCGATCTCTTCCAGCGATAGCTCGGCAGAGCTGTAGTGTCGATCGATATATTGTACCGCCCGACGGATTTTAAGCGAGAGGTGGTCGAAATCAATCTTGAGATGCTGGTGCACCCGCTCGAAGGGATCAGACCCGAGCAGGCGGGTGATCTTTTGCGTCAGCTGGTCGATGTTCCAGGGCTTATCGATGAAGCCGTTTGCCCTGACCTCCAGCATCTGCGCGAGGATCTCCTTGGTTCCGTATGCGCTCATAAAGAGGATCGGCACCACGCGATCGATCTGGCGAATTCTTCGGAAGAGGGTCAGGCCGTCTGTATCGGAGAGACGGACATCCAGGATGATCAGATCGATATCCCGCCGGTCCTGGATGGTCCGGAGCGCTTCTTCCCCCTTCTCTTTTTTGATCAGTTGATATTTGTCCTGCAGGATAATCTCCAGCGACTGCAGAACGGATGGGTCATCATCGACGATCAAAATCGTTTTTTTAAGGGGTTCAGCGGTGGTTACCATTTCCTTTGGCTCTAAATGCGATAGGGTCATATGCTCTCGTCCCAATTACAGAATGATTTCGAAATGCGATCTTCAAGCCCTATTATACCCGATGAAACTGTGGATGGGGGATTGTTCTCTATACTTCTCCTCGTAAGGAAGAGAGACCCAACGAGATGAAAAGGGTAATTGTGTTTGTAAAAAAGTAAGCCCAGAAGAGCGCTTGGAGAAGCGTGTAGAGAAACTTG
>JAHFEM010000188.1:1075-5233 GCA_023248505.1 Nitrospirota bacterium | reverse complement strand
GATTTTTGTCATCCCCTTTAAGCGTCGAGCGAGGAGTTCATCTTCCGCCCGGTATTCTTCACTCGTATCCAGCATCCAGAGAATCAGATCGGCCTTTGCTAGCGCCTCCTCTCCGCGACGGACTCCTTCTGCTTCAATCGGGTCGGTGGTTTCCCGGTAACCGGCTGTATCAGTGATCTGAATCGGAAGGCCATTAATATAGACCATTTCTCGGAGGATATCCCGTGTCGTTCCAGGGAGAGAGGTGACAATGGCTCGATCTTCTTCCAGAAGAAGGTTCATGAGGCTCGATTTTCCGACGTTCGGGCGGCCGATGATAACGACGGTGAATCCATCTTGGATCTTCCGTCCTTGGGCATACCCTGCCAGTAAGACCCCGACCTCTTCCGAAACCGATCCGATCTCTTTTTTCATCTCGTCATCTGTCCAAAAACTGATTCCTTCCTCTGAAAAGTCAATCGACGCCTCTGTATGCGCTAGGATATGAAGCAGTCTTTCCCGCAAATTGCCGACTTTTAGGGATAAGCTTCCTTTTAGTTGGCTCAAAGCCCAGTCGTGGTGATTCCAATTCTCTGCAGTAATGATTTCCATCACCGCCTCTGCTTGGGCTAAATCAATCCGACCCGAAAGAAAAGCCCGGCGGGTAAACTCCCCGGGCGTAGCGAGCCTTGCTCCCTGCATCACGAGGAGCGATAAAACCTTTTCAAGGATAAGGGGGTTTCCATGGGTCTGAATTTCGACCACATCTTCACCGGTGTAGGTGCGCGGCGCCTTCATAATGAGGAAGAGCGCCTCATCAATCACCTTTTGATTGTTCGGATCGATGAGATGACCATAGCGGGCTGTATGGCTTGGAGTTTCAGAGAGGTCGCCAGGCCCTTTGTAAAGAGGCTGGACAATTCGAAATGACTTTGCGCCGCTGACGCGTACCACCCCGACGCCTGCCAATCCGATGGCAGTCGAAATTGCGCAGATGGTATCATCCTGACCTGCTTGCTGCCGCATCTCGCTTGCCTGTTACGTTGTCCCCGCCTTCGGGATCACAAGTCCTTCGCGGTTTATCAAATATTGCTGGCCGATACTGAGGAGGTTATTAACAAGCCAATAGAGGACCAGACCGGAAGGGAAATTAAGAAAGAAAAAGGTGTAGATTACCGGAAGGAAGAGCATCACTTTTGCCTGGGTCGGATCCATTGTCGTAGGCTGTGTCAGTTGCTGGAAAAACATGCTGATCCCCATAATAACCGGTAGAACATAATAGGGGTCTTTATCGGAGAGGTCGTGAATCCATAAAATGAAGGGGGCTTGTCGTAGGTCGATTGTTGTGTATAGTATGTTAAATAAAGCAATGAAAACAGGTATTTGTACCACCATTGGAAGGCAGCCTCCTAATGGATTTATCTTATGTTCTTTATAGAGGTTCATCAATTCTCGGTTCATCTTTTCACGATCACCTGCATATTTTTTCCGGGCCGCTGCAATCTTCGGCTGAATCGCGGCCATCCCCTTCATTGAAGACAGGCTCTTTCGTGTGATGGGAAAGAAAAGTACTTTCACGAGAACGGTCACGAGGATAATGGCAACCCCGTAGTTATGGCTAAATCGGTGGAGGAAGCGGATGATGAAGTAAAGCGGCTTCGCCACCAGACGGACCGGAAGCCAGCTACCCATGATAAACCAGCCGAAATCGATGCTTTCTTCAAAGTTCGCGCCAACTTGTGTCAGGCGATCGTATTCTTTCGGGCCTGCATAGAGCGAAAATCCCTTTTGCGCTGCTTGATCCGGCGGCACTTTCAGATCGACCCGAATCTGTTTCTCTCCCTCTTTTTTTACCGAGATCGGACCTGATTGAGCAGCCTCTTTTGGGATAAGTGCGCTGATAAAGTACTTGTCCTGCAGCGCTGCCCACGAAACGGCCCCTTCATGCATGATCGTCCCGGTGATTTTCGCCTCTTTTTCCTTGAACAACTCTCCGTTTACAAGACTAATTGCACCCACACTTCCGCCAAATTCCTGACCCCAGTCTTCAATCCCGAAGTTTGTGCCGAGGGAGATCTCGTAACCTTGTGAATAGCCCTCTGTTTTAATCTGGGTCTCGACTAAGTAATGATCATAATGGAAGGTCAGCTCTTTCGTGATCTTGCGCCCATCCGGATCGACCGAGGTGAGTGTTACCACCGCTTCAGGCTTCTCACGACTTAACTGGACGGATTGATTATCGAGGCTGTATAACTGCTTCGATCCATTCGGCTCCTCTGGAGTGACGATCGTTAAGGGCAATGTCTTTCCATTTCTCGGGATAAGCTCAATCGGAGCGTGCTCTCCTGTAGCGGATTTCTTTGTATACTTTTTAATTTGCCATTCTTTGATGGTCCCCCCTATATTCGACAGAACAACGCGATAGAGATCACTTTCGATTACTTTTTCCTTCTCGTTCTTCTCCTCTACAAGAGGCACCTCCATTGGAACTGGCGTTTGTGGGGAAGGCGCGTTCTCCTGTTTCGATTCGATCGGGAGCTGCTTTACCTCTGGGGCCTTTGGGGTCGGCCCCACCACACGTTCCATAACGAACGGATAAGCAAAAATAATCGCAAGGGATAAAACCAAAAAAACAATAAGACGTTTTTCCATAACTTGTTAGGATTCCTCTAAAATAGAAACTTACTTTACCGGGTCGTAGCCACCGGAGCAGAATGGATGGCAACGAATAAGGCGCTTCATGGTCATGGTGATTCCAACGAGAAAGCCATGACGTTTCACCGCCTCACTGGAATAGGACGAGCAGGTCGGATAGAACCGACACGCTGGCGGAAACAAAGGGGATATAATGCTCTGGTAGAAACGAACAATGGAAAGATAGATAAAGGCCATTACTTTCTTCTGAGGTTTTCCGAAAAAAATTGACCGATCTGATTGATGACCTGATTTAAAGTGACAGGCCTGGATCCGGTTCGTGGAATCACAATGACCTTGTGACCGCACAATGAAGCCTTGTGTCGTTGAAGGGCCTCGCGATAGATCCGCTTGATTCGGTTTCGCTCCACCGCTGATCCCAATTTTTTCCGTGTGTGAATTGCATAGAACGGATCAGGGAAGTCTCCTTCCAGAGAGAAAATGACAAATGTGGTCGAAACAAATTTTCTTCCGCTCTGGAAGACTTTCAGAACCTCTTCTTTTCGAGTCAGTCGCTTTAGCTTGACCCTAAGCGGTTGAAAGACGCTTTCGGCCTTTGGCGCGTCGATTTTTAATAACCCTTCTACCATTGGCTGTCGACATCCTTTTTAAAAAACCATGCGTTCGATTTCTTCTTAATTTACTCGGTTGACGAAAGGTGATGGACATAAACTCTCCTTCATGAATATGGGAAATGCATATCTTCGTAAATTTTAGCGTTATTGTCAAGCCTAAAGTGTTTTTGGTTATTTAAAGAAAAAAAAGATTAGAAGTAGTAGTAGGAGGGAAGAAATTCTGGATAAAGCTGCAAGGCCCTGTTAGCAGAAGAAGAAATGCCGGGGACAGCGGTGTGGATATCCTAGGAGCCCGATTAATGTCTTGATTCATTTTAGGTGATTTGATATAGTAGGTCAGCATTTTTTAAAAATCTTTTTCCTCAGCAGTCGACTTCTTCACAGAGAAGTATCCAAGCTTCTGATTTAATTCAGAAATAAAATATTAACAACTGTTGATAAGATTGTGCGTAACTCCAGGAAAGTTGGATGCAGTTGGACCTGATCTGGAAGCAACTCCTTCTTCAGCTGGAGCCTCAAATTAACCGGCAAAGCTTTGAGACCTGGCTGAAGCCGACCTCCTTAATTTCAGTTTCCGGAAAGGATGTCCATGTTTCCGTGCCGAATCGATTTTTCGGAGAGTGGATCAAGGAACATTATTATCCCCAAATCCAGCAGGCGCTGGAAAAAGAATTGGCGGAGGAGGGACTGCGGATTCATTTTGTGGTCGATGAAAAGGGAGAAGTCGCCGGATCGCCTGAGCGCGAGAGGCGAAAAGGAAACCTAAATCCGCGTTACACATTTGATTCTTTTGTCGTGGGATCGAGCAATCAGTTCGCCCATGCCGCCTCCCGGAAGGTTGCGGAGCGGCCGGGCACCTCGTATAACCCTCTCTTTCTGTACGGAGGCGTCGGCCTTGGCAAGACACATC
>JAHFEM010000188.1:0-1065 GCA_023248505.1 Nitrospirota bacterium | reverse complement strand
CTCAGCGCCATTGGTAATTTCATTTATATGCGAGATCCCCACATCCGGATCGCCTATCTCTCCTCTGAGCAGTTCACGAACGATGTGATCAACTCCATCCGATACGACAAGATGATCGAATTTCGGAACAAATATCGAAACGTCGACGCCCTTTTGATTGACGACATCCAGTTCATCGCGGGAAAGGAGCGGACCCAGGAGGAGTTTTTCCATACGTTCAATACGCTTTACGAAGCGAATAAACAGGTCGTCATTTCGAGCGACCGCTCGGCCAAGGAGATGTCCGATATCGAAGAGCGCCTTCGCTCCCGGTTTGAGATGGGGCTGATCGCCGACATTCAACCGCCCGATCTGGAGACAAAAATCGTGATTCTGCGCCGCAAGGCGGAGGGAGAGGGAATTCCGCTGCCGAACGATGTGGCGTTCCTGCTTGCAACCCATATCAAGACGAACGTTCGGGAGCTGGAGGGAGCGCTTATCCGTCTCGGCGCGTTTAGCTCGCTGACGGGGCAAGAGATCACCGTCGAAATGGCCAAGCGAGTCTTGCGCGATACCATTCAAGATAAAAAAAGAGTCGTTACCATCGAGGATATCCAACGGGCCGTTGCGGAGCGGTTCCAGATCAAGCTGGTCGAGTTAAAGTCAAAGAAGCGGACGAAGAACCTGGTGACCCCCAGACAGATCTGCATGTTCCTCTGCAGAGAGCTAACCAGTCTTTCTTTTCCGGAGATCGGAAAGCACTTTGGGGGGAAAGATCACTCGACCGTGATCCACGCCTGCAAACAGATCGAAAAGGGGATGGAAGAAGACTTCAATCTGAAAACCACACTCGATAGCCTGGTTCAAAATCTGAAGGAGGAGTGAGAATGAAGATCAAAATCGAGCGGAAGGAGCTGCTCACCGGGATCCAACGCGTGCAAGGGGTGGTCGAAAAGCGCAACACGATGCCGATCCTTTCTCATATTCTCATGGAGGCGCAACGAGAGAAGATCTCGCTTTTTGCCACCGATTTGGAGATCGGGATCCAGGGGGCCTATCCCGCAGAGATAATAGAGCCGGGGCGAT
>JAHFEM010000187.1 GCA_023248505.1 Nitrospirota bacterium | reverse complement strand
CTATAGAAAAGCTTTCCTTGGGGTGGGCCTTGATATCCCATCATGGAGTTTGCCTCCTCACTCCCTCAGGAGTATAATCAACTCCACTTCACATCGCAAGAAGATTTGGGCAACACGCCCTTTACTTTTGACTTTTTCTTTTTGAATTGAGTGAGGGAAAGGCCCTGGAGCCGTTGAAGGAAGGAGAAGGGGAGATTCTGGTGTTGCTCAGCCTACAATAAAAAGACGCAGGGAGATGGAGGAGACGGGGAGAGCCGGAGACGAGGGACAGGGGTCGAGGAGGAACCGGAGAGAGCGGAAAGGCTGAGAAAGGAAATGTCGGAGAAGATCCACGGCCTTAGAGAATTGAGAGTCTATCAGAACGCGACGGCTGCGGCGATGAGGATTTTTAAGCTGAGAGGTTAAATCCTTGGACCGAGCTGGGTGTCTGAGGTGCAAGCAGCGCAAGGCGTGACGACGAGGCGTAGCCAGAGGCTACGGTGAGGAGGAGCAACGCAGCGATGCGCCGCACATCGGGCATCCGGCGACGGGAGAGGGTTTGTTCACAGCCTCTGAAGAGAGGTTTCCCTCCAGAGGAGAAGTACTCCCTTGTCGATCAAATACGAAGGTCTTCACGGTCGGTCTGTGCTCACCTTGGAGAGGCTTGGCGAAAGCGCCGGTATGAGGGGGCGTTTATCGCCAAATTGAGCGATGCAGAGAGCGAAGCCTGCGAGATGCAAGTCTGGACGGAGTTCGCGTGTCGGTGCGGGTACCTGGATGAGGCAACGGGAATTGAGCTTGATAAGAATTACGATCAGATTATCAGCCAAACCGTCTGCATCATGAACGAAACAGAAAAGTGGGTTATCCGGTAATAAAAACATCTCCTCAATCTCGCCGTCTCCTCGTCCCCATTTCTCTCAGGCTTTTGACTAATCCAAGGCCTCGTTTTTCTTAGGAGTACCGTTAGGGAGCCGAGGCCGCTTCATTCCTTTTCTAGGTCCCTCCCCATTTGACATTGCTGTCAAATTCCTTATAATAGATAAGAAATTTGAATTTCCCCGCCGCTTGCGTCCCAAGCCGGAAGTGCGACGCGCGTGCGGGTTCCTTTCTTAAAGGATTCCATGTTCAAATCTTATTTCTGGGTATTGCATCTGGTGATGATTGCGGCCGGGTCCTATTTTATTGCCGATATGGCGAATGTGGCCATCGGCTCGCGGCTGGAGGCGTCGATTGCGGTTCCGAAGGCCGGAAATGCCGCCGGGGTTCCCGCGGCCGCCTCCAAAAGAACGAGCCGAGATTATAACGCCATCGTCGAAGGCAATATCTTCAATTCCAAGATGCGGGGAAAGCAACCGGAGGTCGCGGGGCCGAATTCAGACCCGGCGCTCCCGGCGATGGCGGCGCCCAGAGTTCCCCTCAATCAAACCCTCCTCGGAACGATGGTGGGAAGCGACGAGGAATCGTACGCAGTGATCGAAGACGCCAAGACCCATGAGCAGCTCCTCTACCGCATCGGCGATCCCTTGGGAGAAGATGGAAAGATCGCGAGGATCAGCCGGAACAGGGTGGTGGTCCGCCGCGGAGGGGAGAATGAGATCTTGGAGGTGTCGCTCTTCCCCGAAGAGAACAAAGCGGCGCCGCACGCCACGCCGACGGTGTTGACCCCGGCCGGTCCCTCGACCCCCGGGAACAACGTCCGGCAGGCCGGGAAGAATCGCTGGGTCGTCGATCGCCGCGAAATTGAGAACGCGGTCGACAATCTCCCTCAGCTCCTGACCAAGGCGCGGATCATTCCGAACTTCAGCGACGGCAAGCCGGACGGATTCCGTATCTTCGCCATCACCGAAGATTCCCTCTACAGCAAGATCGGTCTGCAGAACGGCGATATCCTCCACCAGGTGAACGGAATCGAAGTGAAAGACCCCCAAAACTTCCTCAAAGTCTTCGAGCAGCTCAAAGACGAGAGCGCGATTACCGTCGATCTGGTTCGCAACAACCAAAAGGAGACATTCAGCTACGAAATTAGATAGGGAAGGCTTATGAAGAGGCGCCTCGCGGCCTGTCACGTGCTCTCGATTTTTGTGACTGGAATCTCTACGGCCCTTCCCCTCCGGGCCCAAGAGTCGGAAAAAGTCCCGGAAAAGGCCCAGACTCCGGAAAAAGAACGTCCCGCTCCGAAAGAAAAACTCATCACCCTCGATTTCAATAATGTCGATCTCCCCGTCTTCGTCAAGTTCGTCAGCGAGCTGACCGGAAAAAATTTCATCATCGACGAACGGGTGAAGGGAAAGGTGACGATCTTCTCCCCCTCGAAAGTCCCCGTGGAGCGCGTCTACGATCTCTTCCTTTCGGTTCTGGAGCTCAAGGGATTCAGCGTCGTTCAAAGCGGGCCGGTCTATCAGATCGTGCCGGTCGCCGAGGTGCCTCCCGATCGATCGGTCCATGTCTATACGCTGGAGAACACCCAGGCCGACGAGGTGGCGAAGGTGCTGCTCGGTCTGGTGGCGAGGACGGCGGGCCCGGCGCGCCGGGCGGCGCGGCCGACCGGGGAGTTGAGCGGGACGGTCCAGATCCTCTCGGACAAAGTGACCAACAGCCTGATCATCACCGCCACCGACGAGGACTATGAGGTCCTGAAAACGGTCATCCAGAAGCTCGATATGAAACGGCGGCAGGTCTATGTCGAGGCGGTGGTGCTGGAGATGGCCGCGGACAAATTCCGGGAGCTCGGGACCGATCTCGGCGCCGTCTTCGGATACACGTCCAATAACGGAGACGTGGCGGCGATCGGCGGGTTTAATCAGAACCCGAGCGACCTGATCGAACTGGCGCGGGTGCCGGGGGTGGAGGTCGGGACGATCAACATCCGGGCGCTGCTGCGGGCGTTGCAGTCTTCCTCCGACGTGAACGTTTTGTCGACCCCCCAGATTCTGACGAGCGACAATCAAAAGGCCGAGATCGTCGTCGCCCAGAACATCCCCTTCCCGGGAGCGCAGAGCCAGACGGTCGGGGGGAACGTCCAGACGACGATCGAGCGGAAAGACGTCGGCATCATCTTGCGGCTCACCCCGCAGGTGTTGGAAAACGATCTGGTGAAACTCGACGTCTACCAGGAGATCTCCTCGGTGCTCGACACGGCGCAGAGCGTCGGAACGACCGTCCTCGGCCCGACCACCAACAAACGCTCGGCCAACACCACCGTCATCGTCCATGACGCGCAGACCGTCGTGATCGGCGGATTGATCCGGGACAATGTCGTCGTCACCCAGCGGAAGATCCCGCTGCTCGGGGATATCCCGATTTTGGGTTGGTTGTTCAAATTCCAGTCGCGGCGGTTTGAGAAGACGAATCTGCTGATCTTCCTCACCCCGCACCTGGTCCGGGAGTCGCAGGATCTCGACGTGATCCGGAAGAGAAAGCTCGAGCGGGCGTCGGCATTCATGGAGGAAAATCGCCTGGAGCGGCGGGAGCCCCGCGAGGAATTCTTCAGGGAGATGGTCACCCTCCCGCAATAGCCGGAAGAGCGATCATCGAATGATGACGGATGATGGAATGAGGTTTTATTTTGGCGCACCCGAAACGCCCGCTCATCGGGCAAATTCTTATCGAAAAACATGCGTTGACACCCGCGCAGCTCGAAGAGGGGCTTCGCCTCCAGAAGGAGCAGGGGGGAAAGATCGGAGAGATCCTCGTCCGGTTGAAGATCCTCACCGAAGAGTCGGTCCTGGAAGCGCTCTCCCAGCAATGGCAACTCCCCTACCGTTCTTCCCTTGATCCCAAAGAAATCGAGCTGCCGCTGACGGAGAAGGTTCCGATCTCCTTCGCGAAGCGCTACGAACTGCTCCCCTTCAAGCGGGCGGGGAAGGCGATTCAGGTCGCCGCGTCGAATCCGCTTCTCCTCGGCGCGCTCGACGATCTGCGCCTTCTTCTAGGCGAGCCGATCGAAGTGATCGCGGTTCCCTCGCGGGTCATCGTCAGCAGCATCAACTACGTCTATGAGCGGGCGACCGCCGGGGCCGAGCAGGCGATCTCCGATCTGGCGGAAGGGGAGAGCCTGAGCGCCTTGGCGGAAGAGCTGGCCGAGCCGGAAGACCTCCTCGACGCGAGCGATGAAGCGCCGATGATCCGTCTGGTCAACTCGATCCTCTTCCAGGCGGTGCAGCAGCGCGCCTCCGACATTCACTTCGAGCCGTTCGAGAAAGATATCGCCATCCGGTATCGGATCGACGGGGTTCTTTACAATATCCTCTCGCCGCCGAAGCGGTTGCAGTCGTCGTTGATCTCCCGAATCAAAATCATGGCGGGGATGAATATCGCCGAGAAGCGGCTGCCGCAGGACGGGCGCATCGGCCTGAAGATCGGCGGCCGGGAGATCGACATCCGGGTCTCCGATGTCCCGACGGCGCACGGCGAGCGGCTTGTTTTGCGTCTCCTCGACAAGACCAGCCTTCTATTGAATCTGGAAGACATCGGCCTCTCGCCCGAAGGGCTGGCGGCGATGGACCAGCTGATCCAGATGGCGCATGGAATCATCTTGGTGACCGGGCCGACCGGGAGCGGGAAGACGACCACCCTTTACGCCGCGCTCAGCAAGATCAACTCGCCCGACAAAAACATCATCACCATCGAAGACCCGATCGAGTATCAATTGAGGGGGATCGGCCAGATTCAGGTGAATCCGAAGATCGAATTGACCTTCGCGAACGGGCTCCGCTCGATTCTCCGGCAAGATCCCGATGTCATCATGGTGGGGGAGATCCGCGACACCGAGACGGCGGAAATCGCGATCCAGGCCTCGCTGACCGGACATCTTGTCTTCTCGACCCTTCACACCAACGATTCCGCCGGCGCGATCACCCGTCTGGTGGACATGGGGATCGAGCCGTTCCTCGTCTCCTCCTCGATGGTCGCGATTGTCGCGCAGCGGCTGGTCCGGCAGGTCTGTCCGGAATGCCGCGTCTCTTACCGGCCCACGGCCGAGGAATTGAACAAGCTGGGGATCAAGCAGAGCGCCCCCGATCTGGTCCTCTACCGAGGAAAGGGATGCGCGCACTGCATCAACACCGGCTACCGCGGGCGATCGGGAATTTATGAAGTCCTGGTGATGGACGACGAGCTCCGGAACCTCATCCTCTCCAAGGTCGACTCCTCCCGGATCAAAGCGAAGGCGGTTTCCAAGGGGATGCTGACCCTGCGCGACGACGGCGCACGCCGGACCCTCTCCGGCCTGACGACCACGGAAGAGGTGCTCCGGG
>JAHFEM010000186.1 GCA_023248505.1 Nitrospirota bacterium | reverse complement strand
GAGGAGGGGCGCGATCTGATACGAGGAGAGGCCGGACGGCAGAGGATAGATGAAGGCTTCCGGCGCGACGATGTATTCGGCATAACCGCCGTCGACGTCATAGCCGGTAAACTGCGGCAGATCGCAGAGGTTCTCGTCGCCGCGAAGACAGTAGAAGCAGGCGCCGCAGGCGGCCCAGAGCCAGGCGACGCCGATGCGGTCTCCAGTTTGAAAGCGGGTTGTTTGCGGTCCGAGTCGAACCACTTCACCGACCGCTTGATGTCCCGGCGCCACCGGATTTTTGTGAACCGGCAGTTCTCCCTCGACGACATGCAGGTCGGTCCGGCAGATCCCGCAGACCTCCACGCGGATCAAGACCTCTCCCGCTCCCGGCTCCGGGATCGGACGCTCGATCAACTTTAAGGGTCTCTCCTCCAGCGGGGCGCGCTTTTCGACGATCATCGCTTTCATCACAGGCTCCTTCGATATTTTCATTTTAATAGAAGCGGATTTGAAAAGCGAGCGATCGCGTGACTTCGTTGTATCTGCTGTAGTGTCATCTCCCACTCCGCCCAGAGGGTGAGTGAGGGGGCAAAGTCTTTTCTTCTTTCTTGATTACTTCGAATGAGATTGGAATGGGGCTTTGCCCCAAGCCCCCACCGCGGGGCCGCCCCGCCGCGGCAGCTATTTGTATGTGGGGCCGGCGCTGGAAGAAGCTGGTTGATTTTCGATCTTCACACCAGGTGCGCCTTGCCCCACACCCAAGGCTTCCCCGGGCGCCGGGGTAAAACCCCTGGACCCCTACGGTCGGACTCGGCGCGACCGCGCAAGAGCTGCGCGGATCGCCCCTCAGACAGTGCGACCTAATTCGGTAGGTGGGACGTTTTGATTGGCAGTGGGCTTCTTCGTCCGACCCGGGGTCCCCAAAGAGCCCGCTCTTTGGGGTGGGCTCCACCCATCCCCCAGTGGGTCCCTTGCGCTGCGGGCGCAGAAGTCCACAGATGCAAAATAAGAACAAAAGAGCAAAGAGCCTGCGCGTCATGGACGTCCTATGTCCCTGATCTCCCCGCGTTACTCCTATCCAGACGTTTTATCGACCTTACAAGGTCACGATTGTCTGAAGCACAATCCACGGTGCTCTTCCGTGCGTTGTGCAAGTTGTGACCGTGGGGTGCAGGGGGCTTGCCCCCGCTGCACGGGGAAGCCGAAGGGGCCGTTGCACGACGGCCCCGCGGTGGGGTTTGGGGCAACGCCCCATTCCAACGCTCCAATGTTCTTGATTTCCACTTCTCAGAATCCTCAGTGATTGACTCATCCCTGGGATTCGACTAAAGTCAGAAACGGTCGGTTACTTCGGGGTCGTTGAAGGGGAAGGTGAAGATGCAGATGAAGTTTTGTCCGGAATGCGGCCGGCCGTTGGCCGGGCGTCGCGTCGAACGGCACGTACGTCCGGTCTGCTCCCAAGAAGCCGGAGGATGCGGCTTCATCGACTATGGACGCTTCAGCCTTGGCGTCGGGGGGCTGGTGATCGACATCGATCGAAAAACCGGGGAGCGGCGCGTCCTTCTCATTCAACGCAACCAGGAGCCGAATCGGGGAGGGTGGACTCTTCCGGGAGGGTTCGTCGATTTCGATGAGTCGGTCGACGCCGCCGTGGTGCGGGAGGTCGCGGAGGAGACCGGCCTCCAATGCCGCGTCATCGGGCTGGTCGGATTTCGCAACCGGGCCGATCCCGATGTGAACACGTCGTACGCGGTCTTCTTGCTGGAGGCGGTCGGCGGGGAGCTTGCGTCGAAGCCGAACGAGGAGATCGCCCAATGCGGCTTTTACACCCTCTCCCAAGTTCAGGAAATGCCGCGCCTCGCGCCCCTCTCACGAACCGCGGCTGTCGCCGCCCTGACGGCCGAGCTCCACGTTTTGCGCCCGATCACCGTCCCCGGCCTGGGAGATCGTCCCCCCTTTACTTTCTTTGTCGGATCGGATCAAACGACGCAATCATGATCGCCGGATCAGGTCGCGTCCAACGACCGCCCCTCGGCCACCCGTTGACTTCTTTTCGTGCCGTGTGAAAAGATGAATTTACAGGTCATCGCCCCAAGCTGGAGGGAAAAGAGATGCGACTGTACGATGTGACAATGACCCTCACCCATTCCATGCCGACTTATCCGAGAGAGCCCGGTCCCGAGCTGGCGCCGGTCAAGCGGATGAAAAAAGGGGATCAGGCGAATGTCTCCGCCCTCTCGTTTGGCCTGCATACCGGCACCCATGTCGATGCCCCGATTCATTTTATCGAAGGAGCTCCTGGAGTCGAGACGCTGTCGTTGGAGTCGCTTTGTGGACCGGCGCGTCTGGTCCGGATCGATGATCCGGAAGCGGTGCGCCCGGGCGAGCTCGAACGGGCCGAATTGAACGGCGTCACCCGCATCCTTTTCCAAACACGGAATCGGGAGTGGATCAAGGAGCCTCGATTTCATCAGGATTTCGTTTATATCGCTCCGGAGGCGGCGGAGTGGCTGGTTGAGCGGGGGGTCCGTCTGGTCGGCATCGACTATCTCTCCGTCGAAGCGTTTGGTGCGCCGCAGCCGCGGACACATCAGACCTTCCTCCATGCCGGCGTTGTTGTGGTGGAGGGCCTCGATCTGTCGGTTCCCCCGCCGGGGGATTACGATCTTTGGTGTCTTCCCCTCAAGATCGCCGGCGCCGACGGCGCCCCGGCGCGGGTTGTCCTCGCCGGAGGGTAAGCGGTGGATCGGACGCCTCCCCACCGGCGCCTTCCTCCGAGATCAATTCGGAGGCCCTCCTTTCGGTCCGCGGCCGTCCATCGCCAAGCGAAGAGAGACCGGAAAGGTTGGCGGTTGGAAAGCCGATGAAGCCGCACCGCCGCGTTCTCCTCTGGTATTGATTTAATCTCTTCGTCTGGTATATTCTCTCCATAAGAATTTCAACAAAACTTTTCTGTTCAACTCAATTCACATTTTTCAACCGAATCCTTCATCATCGATGCGCCGTTTCGTGGAGCGTTCGGGTGGCGCTGCTGCAATGAAGCCGGAGGAAGAAGATGTCCACGTTGGCACGGAAGCAGAATCAATCTCAAAAGCAAAACGCCTCCAGTCTCGCTCGGTCGAACACGGCCACGGTTGGAACCGATCATCGCGAATATCCAATCCTCCACATGCAGCGCACCGTCGGGAATCAAACCGTGCAGCGGATGCTGCAGAGGAAGCGGACGATCAGCAGTCCGGGAGACGCGTCTGAGCGGGAGGCGGACCATGTCGCCGACCGGGTGATGCGGATGCCCGCGCCGCGGCTTCAGCCCAAGTGTGCCTGCGGCGGCGAATGCGCCGGCTGCCGGAACGCGCATCCTTCCCCCGCGCCGGCGCAAATAGCGCGCGTCGGAACAAATCACCTGGAGACCACGGCGGCCCCGCCGATCGTCGACGAAGTCTTGCGTGCGCCGGGCCGGCCGCTGGAGGCCGCCGCCCGCGCCTTCTTCGAGCCGCGGTTTGGGCAGGACTTCGGCGCGGTGCGGGTTCACGCCGGTGCGCGGGCGTCCGAAGCGGCGCGATCGGTGAATGCCAAGGCGTTCACCGTCGGACCGCACATGGTGTTCGGAGAGGGCGAGTACACGCCCCAATCGAACGAAGGACGAACGTTGCTCGCGCACGAGCTGACCCATGCCGTTCAGCAGGGGGCGGCGACGACGACAGCGGGACCGATCCACCGGCAGGCGGCGCCGGCGGCGCCGCGCAGGTCCATCTGGGTCAATATCGGCTTCGACTCCAGCGCGCAGGCCAATGAAGAGACGATGCGAAAGCTGAGGGCGTCGATCGCGGTGGAAAAGGCCGCCGTCGCAAGCTGCTGCACGGTCCACAATCTGGCCTGCAACGTCAGCGTAAAGCAGCACTACGACTGGCGGCGATCGAACAAGCCGGCCCCCGCCGACGGCGACTACGACAGCGACGTCGCCGCCGACCGCGAACTGCGCGACCGGAACTTCGACAATATCGCCGGGCACGCCGGAGGGGTCAAGGTCCTGGTCACAGAATCCACATTAAGCCAGACCTGGCAGGGAGTCCGCATCTTCCCTCGCGCCAATACGCCCGATAAAGGGATTTTGTGGAACCGCGCCCTGGCCGCCGACGATACCCTCGCCCACGAATCGGGCCACGCGGCCGGCTACACGGGCGACGCGGAAGGGGGCTCTCACAGCACCGATCCGCATAATTTGATGAGCCCAGGCTCGGCCCGCCTCGCCGGCGCGACGCCCGACGCCAACTGGTGTCAGCAGATCGCGGCGACGGCGCGATAAAGAGTCTCAGAGAGAAAAAGAAATGAGTATGGTGTCCCCGGAATTAAAAGTATGAGCAATGCGATATCGACCGACACCGTGGTCGGTGCCTTCATTGGTTGTATTAATGCCTTACGCCAGTGGAGCAGGAACCGCAAAAGTGTCTACGATGACCTGGGGCGGTACAACCCTCACCCGCATCTCTGGAACAAGCGGGACGACTCCAGGTGACCACGCAGCGGAGATATGGATCGCACCGCTAGGAGCAAGCCACACAGCAGCGACTAACACCTTGTCTGTGGCCTTCACTGGTTCGGTATATGGTTGCGCCATTATCAGCCAATTTGATAACGTTGACCAAACGACGCCAGCGCATGACGGGACAGCAACCAATGATACTCAGGAGAGTGGGTCCGCCTCACTGACGGTGAGCAATGTGGCATCTACCGATCTCTTAATTGGTGCTTTCATTAAACACGATGGTAGTGCTGCGTACACGGTTGGCGGGAGCCAAATTCCAATTACCGAATTTCAAGTCCCTAATCTGACAACGCGTAGAGCACTGGCTGTATATAAAACTACTACAAATGGTGGGACAGTCTCAACGACGTTTGGTTCAACCTACCATGGCGGCGCTGCAGCGGCGCTTAAGCCTGCATCTTGAGGGGTATAGAATAAATTCTTGACATTTTTTCCCGGTCCAAATAGAATAACCACAGTTACCCTTTAAACTGGCCCAGCGAGGCTGGAAAGGAACGGACCGTGATTTTTACGACTATAAAAAAAACCTTCTCTCAGTCATTTATAGACGGGAGAAGGTTTTTTTATACCCTGATGCAGACGAGGTAGGGGGCTAAGCGGGATGGAACGGGTCATCTTAAATTCAGTTGAGATCTACCGGGCCTTGACCCGGATTGCGCATGAGATCCTGGAGAAGAACAAGGGGTCGAAGGAGATCGCGTTGATCGGGATTCGGACCGGGGGGGTCTATCTGGCGCAGCGATTGG
>JAHFEM010000185.1 GCA_023248505.1 Nitrospirota bacterium | reverse complement strand
CTTGGGTGAGGCTCGTTCCCGGAATACGGAGGGCGTGCATGGCGATGTCCCCCTCGTCGAGGCTCGGAATGAACTCGCTCCCCATCCGGGTGACGAGCAGTCCGCTTAAGATCACCAGGACGGTTGCGGCGGCGACCACCGGCGCCCGGTTTGCCAAAGCGAGATTCAACAAGGGGGTATAAACGCGCTTGGCCCATCGGACGAGAAAAATTTCTTTCTCGGAGATCCGTCCGGAGAGAAGGAGCGCGACTGCTGCAGGAATAAACGTCACGGAAAGGATCATCGCGCCGAACAGCGCGGCGATGACGGTGAACGCCATCGGGATGAACATCTTCCCCTCAACTCCCGACAGGGTCAAAATGGGAAGGTAGACGATCATGATGATCAGCTCGCCGAACATCGTCGCCTGCCGGACCTCTTTTGAAGCGTCGAAGACCGTTTCGAAGCGTTCGGCGCGGGTGAGGAGCCGCCCCAGGCGATGCTGTTCCTCGGAGAGTCTCCGGATGCAGTTCTCGACGATGATCACTGCGCCGTCGACGATCAGCCCGAAATCGAGCGCCCCCAGACTCATGAGGTTGGCGCTGACCTTGTTTTGGACCATCCCGGTGATCGTGAAGAGCATCGACAGGGGAATGACGAGCGCGGTAATCAGGGCCGCTTTGATGTTTCCGAGAAAGAGGAAGAGAATCGCGATGACCAGAAGCGCCCCTTCCTCCAGATTCTTCTTAACCGTTTCTATGGTCGCATCGACCAGGGTGGTCCGGTCATAGACCGTCTTCGCGACGACCCCTTCCGGCAGGGTCCGGTTGATCTCGACGAGTTTATCGGCGACTTTTTGGGAAACCACCCGGCTGTTCTCTCCCATCAGCATGAAGACGGTGCCGAGAACGACTTCGTTTCCGTTTTCCGTGGCCGCGCCGGTCCGCAGCTCTTTTCCCAGGAGAACCTCCGCCACATCTTTGATGTAAATCGAAACGCCGTTGTGATTTCCCACCGCGATCTGCCGGATCTCTTCCATGTCGGCCACCTGGCCGGGGGCCCGGATCAGATACTGTTCTCCCCGATGCTCGATATATCCTGCGCCGATATTGTTGTTGTTCCGGGCCAGCGCTTCCAGAATGTCCTGGAAGGTCAATCCGTAGGCGATCAGTTTCTCCGGGTAAGGGGTGACATGAAACTGCTTCTCATACCCGCCGATGGTGTTGACCTCGGTCACCCCCTTCACGTTTCGAAGCTGCGGCTTGACCACCCAATCCTGGATCGTCCTCAAATCGGTCGGGGTGTAGGGGGCGCCGTCGGGTTTTTTGGCTCCTTCTTCCGCTTCGACCGTCCACATGAAGATCTCGCCGAGGCCGGTGGCGATCGGTCCCATCGCCGGCTCGATCCCCGGCGGAAGTTTACCCCGCGCCTCCTGAATCTTTTCGTTGACCAGCTGACGCGCGAAGTAGATGTCGGCGCCGTCTTCGAAAATAACGGTCACCTGGGAGAGGCCGTAGCGGGAAAGGGAGCGGGTCTCTTTCAGATGAGGGAGTCCCGCCATGACCGTTTCGACCGGGAAGGTGATCCGCTGTTCCGCCTCCAGCGGGGAGAAGCCGGGAGCCTCCGTGTTGATCTGAACCTGAATATTCGTGATGTCGGGGACGGCGTCGATCGGGAGCCGCCGGTAGTTGTAGACGCCGAGCGCGGCGACGGCGAGGGTCGCCATGAGGATGACCCATCGCTGACGGATGGAAAATTTTAAGATTCGTTCAAGCATGCCCTTTTCTCCTATACGGCGGTGTCGCCTTTTTCTCCGGTGCGGATTCGAATCACCTCTTCCAGATCCCTGACCGTGATGATGCCGTCTCCTCTTTGTCCCGTGTGCGCCGTTTCGCGAATCGTGTCTGCGAGGGTCGCGGCCATCTCGTCGGCGCAGACGACCACGATCACCGTTTTGCGGTGGTAGTCGATGCCGTCCTCGGTAACGACATAAGCGCCACCGGCGCCGCGCCCCCGCCCCTGCCCCCGCGCGTCGAGCAGGGTAAAACCGGGAAAGTGTTCCATCTCATGTAGGGCACGAACCACCTTATGGACCATATGCGGGTGAATGATCGCTTTGATCTCTTTCATCGGTGATATCCCTTTATTTTTGTGTAGAGATGCCCCGGCGGAGCGTCTCTACCGGTTTTAATGATCGTGCGAAGCCCCGCTCTTTCCAAGATCGGCCTTCAGCACAAAGCTGTTCTTCGCGGCATATTTCTCTCCCGGCGAGAGGCCCGACACCACTTCCACCCATTTTCCGTCGCTTCGCCCCAACTCCAGCGGGCGCGCTTCGAACTGATCCCCGTATTGGACAAAGACGACGTTCCAGTCCCGAAAGGTCTGTATGGCCTCAGAGGAGACGGCGACCTGTGTAGGGACTTCTTCTTGCGCCAGCTCTACTGTTACGAAGAGACCGGGCCGCCAAAGCCCCTTTGGGTTCGGTATATCGACATGGGCCGAAGCGGCCCGGCTCTGCTCACCGACCAGGGGGCCGATAAAGGAAATCTTTCCGGTCGCCTCCACTCCGAGTTCCTTCGATCGCACCGTAACCGTCTGTCCCAACTGAACCGCGCGCAGGTCCTTGGCGTAGACCGTGATGTCTCCCCAAACGGTAGAGAGATCGGCAATAACGAAGATGTCGGCGTCTTCTTTGATCCCCTCTCCCACGGTGATTCGTTTTTCGATGACCACCCCGTCCAGGGGCGCTCGCAGCTCATAGCGGGCAAGACCTTCTCCTTTGGAAGCATGATCGAGATCGTTTCTGGAAAGCCCCAGCGCGAAGAGTTTTTCGGTTGCTGTTTTGAAGCCGATTTCGGCCTGGGCCAGGGTCTGCTTCGCCGCCAGAAATTCTTGCTCGGGGGAGATCTTTTTCTCGAAAAGCTGCTTTTCCCTCTCGAATGTCGCTCTGGCCAGTTCAACCTGTTGGGCCGAGGCAAGATAGTTGCTTTTCAGGTCGGCCAATTCGCGGCTTTCGATGACAGCGAGCACCTCTCCTTTTTTGACCTTGTCGCTTAAATTTTTTCGAACCTCGGTCACAACCCCGGAAAGCCTCGGAACGACATGGGCCACCTTATTTTTGTTCAGAACGATCTCGCCGGGAAGATCCAAGACCGTCTTCATCCGTATGGGGCCTGCGGTCTCGATTTCGATTCCGGCGGCTTTCGCGGCCTCGGGCGCCATCGCCACACGCCCTTCGACCTGCGAATATTCCCATCGATGGGTTTGGCCCTTTCGCTCTGCTGATATCTTTACATCGAACGAATGCGGCTCTTCGACTGTCTTGTCTCCCCGGAGATAGTCCCCCTCCTTTTGAAACCGAATCTCATCCACCCGTCCTCCAAGCCGGTGAAGCGCCACCCTCAATTGGACCTCGTCCGGATCGACCGGCTTTCCTTTCTCGTAGGGGTAGGCCCGAAATTGCGGCGGAACCCCCCGCTCATAGATCGTCAGCTCGATCTGAAAATCGCCGTCCGACAGGAGCCTCCCGCCATGAGGCCCCTTCGCGGTCGCCTCATCGTCATGCCCTTTCTCCTCTTCGTGGGATTCGCTCCCCTTGGATGTTTTCTCCGTTCGCAGAATCGTCAATGCCAGGACGATCCCCACCAGGAGGACGGTGGCGACAGCCATGATTTTTTTACTATTCATCTGATGACTCCCTTATTTTGATCGATCTCATTTTGTCCCGGCGCGTTTCGGATAGCCTAGAAAATGTAGCCCAGAGAATGGAACGGCCACTAGGGGCGGCCACCCGTAACGTCCAAAGGCTCCCCGATCAGCCGTTCGACCTCGGCCACCGCCTGGTGATAGTCGGCCAGGGCGCGCAGATGTTGTGCACGCGAACCGAACAGCGTCCGTTGCGCGTCCAACACATCCAATAAGCCGAACTTTCCGAGGCGGTATCCTTCGTTCACCGCCTCAAAGGCCTGCGCCGCGCCGGGGAGAACTTTCTCCTTAAGAGAGGTCGCCTCGATATATGCGGTCGAGAGGGCCCGGTGGGCCTCGGAGAGGGCGGTCGTGACCCGCACCTCCGCGGCCCGCCGCTCTTCTTCCCCCTTCTCCAGCCGGTCGCGCGCCTCCTGGATCCCGCCTTGATTCCGGTTGAAGAGCGGCAGGGGAAGAGAGAGGCCGACGATGAAAACGTTGTCTCCCGTCGATTCATACCGCCGGAAGCCGCCCATCAGAGTCAGGTCGGGAACGGCCCGCGATCGCTCCAGATCGATTACTGCCCGGCGCTGGGCGATCTCGGTCGCCCAGCGGGCGAGATCCGGATTTTGAGAGATCCGCTCGGCTAATTGCGAAAGCGAGGGAATGGGGGCGAGGGGACCCAGCGTTCCCTCCGCTTTACTGAATTGGGGCATCGCGCTCCCCCAGGTGGCCGCTAATTGCTTCCGGGCTCCTTCCAAATCCTTTTCGGCGCGATCGCGTTCAATCGCCGCCGAGGCCAGCGCGACGTTCGCGCGGATCTCCTCGATCGGAGAGACTTTCCCGGCCTTCACCCGCTCGGAGACGACGCGGGCCGTCTCTTCGGCAAGCCGGACCGTTTCTTCCGTCAACTCCTGCTGTTGCTGTCCTCTCAACAGATTGGCAAACGCCTGGGTGACCTGCGTGAAGATCTCGATCCGCTTGGTTTCGTAGTCCCACCCGGCGAGGTCGCGCGAAAGCGCCGCCGTCTCGCGCCGCTTCGTCCGCTTTCCTCCCAGTTCGATGATCTGGCTAAGTTGTAAAGTACCCTGAGGCTGAGGGACACTGTCGGGGGAAGCTGAAACCCCAAGATCCTGCAGGTCGGCGCCGATCGTCGGGTTGTGGAGAAGCCCTGCCTGGAGGGTCGCCGCCTCGCGCGCGCGAACTTCCCAGGAGAAGGCCCGAAGCTCCGGATTGCGCATCAGCGCCAAGCCTAAAGCTTGTCGGAGGGTGAGGGCCCCGGTCGGTTCTCGGGTGGCCGCCCCGTCCCCTCGGCTGTCGGGCATCTCCTGGCGGGGCGCAATGGCGCGGAAAGCTGGGAGGTCGCTCCCCAGAGGACGCGGTGTCGGGGGCGATTCCTCAGCGCGGGCGGTGGTGCCGGTGTGTGATCCGAGGAAGAAGAGAATAAAGATTAAGATGGTGAGTGTTTTTAAACGCATGAATCCTCCAAAAGGTCTGTTGAGGGGAGAACAGGCCACTCCCTTCCCCTTGAATCAGGAGAGAGGGGTCGGAGGATTTAAATCAGAAGGACGGTAGCGCGAAGCGAGAGAAGGGCGGTGCTTATTTTAAGAGGA
>JAHFEM010000184.1 GCA_023248505.1 Nitrospirota bacterium | reverse complement strand
TTGGAAGAGACCGCAGTCGATGAGGATCTTCTTCTTGCCGGCCGAGAGGAGATACTTCGACCCGGTGACGGTTCCCGTCGCGCCCAGAAAAGTAAGCCGCAGGCGCGCTTCTCTGCCGGAGCGAGCGGAATCAGGGTCGCGATCCAGTTGTTTATAGCGTTTCAAGCGGCTCCCGTCGGGAAGAGACTATCCCCGGTTGAATACGAACCCCCTCGGCCTTCCCACCGAACTATCGTGAAATCACGATCGATCCGATGCGTGAGCCCTGGTCTGTTCATTGTTTATCGCGCTGCAGAGCGGACCTTCACCCTCTTTTGTCGTTTTGGTAGTTACATTTTGGAATACTAACCGAAGAGAGACAATCCCCCAAACGAGGTGTTTTGACGGAAGGGAGATCCTCTCTGCCTTCTTTCAGCTTGGGTTCAGGTTGCTCAGGTATCCTCATCTCATCATTCACGAAAGGAGTCGCTCATGGATGAAGCGGTGAAGAAGGTGAAGGTCTGGGATCCGTTCGTTCGTTTTTTCCATTGGGCTTTGGTCTCGCTGGTGGCCGTCGCCTATTTAACGCAAGATCGCTTCCTTGATCTTCACGTCTTGGCGGGGCTCTTGATCTTGGGTTTGATTCTCTTCCGGCTCCTCTGGGGGGTGATCGGGACGCCGCATGCGCGATTCTCCGACTTTGTCTTTCATCCGCGGGCGGTTTTTGGCTACCTGAGGGATCTGGTTGCGTTGAAGGCGAAGCGGTATATCGGCCACGGGCCCGCAGGCGGCGCCATGGTCGTCGCGCTGCTGCTCGGTCTGCTGCTGACGGCTCTCTCCGGCCTTGCGCTGTTCGGCGGACAGGAGTATCAAGGCCCGCTGACCGGCCTGATGAGGGGCCTCGATGGATTCTGGAGCGAGGCGGTGGAGGAGGTTCACGAGTTCTTTGCCGGGATGATCCTCTTCTTGATTTCAATGCATGTCCTGGGCGTACTCTTTTCAAGCTGGGCCCATCACGAGAACTTAATCAGAGCGATGCTCACCGGTCGGAAACGCGTGGGGGAGAAGCGCTCTCCTGCCCGACCGGAACCGGGATTCCCTCGCGAAAGCGAAGGGAGATGAAGGAGGAGGACGATGAAATTGTTTCTGGCGATCGGTGGCTTCATGATGGTTTTTCTCTCAGGCGCATTGCCGGTGAACGCCGCAGGGGTCGATGATCTGCTGGCGCAATATCGGATGGAGGCCGGGGGGACCTTCAATCCCGAAGAGGGGAAGGCGGCCTGGAACCGCTTGATCCCCGATTCGAAAACGGGGGAGGAGCGAAGTTGCGCCGGCTGCCACGGGAGCGATCTGCGCCGTGTCGGAAAACATGTCCAAACCGGAAAACCGATCGACCCGATGGCCCCGTCGGTCAATGCCCAACGGTTAACCGACCCGAAATTTATCGAAAAATGGTTCAAGCGAAACTGCCAATGGACGTGGGGGCGCGAGTGCACTCCGAAGGAGAAGGGGACGTTCCTGACCTTTATCCAAAATCAGTAACGCCGATTTACACTCAAACGAAAGGAGACTATAATGAGGACGTCAATTTGGATGGCCTTTGTCATGGGAGGGCTGTTGCTCATCGTCGGTTATTGGAGTGCGATGGGAGGGGAGGAGGGGGTGAGCGACCGGCTCAAGGGAAACACCGCCCGCTCCGAAGTCATCCCGGTCGCAAATAATCTCTATGCAAAAGAGTGCGGCGCCTGCCACCTTGCTTATCCTCCCGGTCTGCTTCCGGCGCGCTCTTGGGAAAAGCTGATGAACGGCCTTTCCGATCATTTCGGCGACAATGCGGAGCTCGCCCCGGAGGATCTGAACGCCCTCACCGATTACCTGGTGAACAACGCCGCCGATCGTTCCGGGGAAAAGCGCGCGACCAAGATCGTGCGCTCGCTGAAAAACGATGAAACGCCGGTTCGAATCACAGAAGTTCCTTATATTGTCCATAAGCATCATGAAATTCCATCCCGTCTGATTCAAGGGAATCCCCAGGTGAAGAGCCTCAGCCGTTGCAATGCTTGCCACACGCGCGCCGATGCAGGGTCCTTCAACGAGCACGACGTCTCCATCCCCGGTTACGGCGGCTGGGATGATTAACCGGCCTCTCCCGTCACAAGGCGCTTGGTTGGAGGCCGTTGCCCTCGTCCTCCTCATTTTGGTGCTGTTCGAGGGGGCGAGTCTTGCCGGCGGCGATCATGACAGGGCCAAGAAGCTCAAAGAAGCCGGAGAGATCGTTCCCCTGGAGCGGGTGGTTGAAACGGCCAAGAAAGCGCATCCCGGCCAACTCCTTGAAGCCGAGCTGGACGAAAAGAAGGGACGCCTGGTTTATGAGTTGGAACTGCTCGACGAGGAGGGGACCGTTTGGGAATTGAAGTATGATGCAAAGAGCGGGGAGCTGTTGAAAGAAAAGCAGGAGCATTGACCGGTGAGACTCTTGATCGTCGAGGATGATGCGGCCCTCTGCCGTCGGCTCAAGGCCGATCTGGCGCAAGCCGGATTCGCCGTCGACACGGCCGACAACGGGGTGGACGGGGAGTTTATGGGGAGCGAAGCGCCGTATGACGTCATCGTGCTCGATCTGGGGCTGCCGGGCCGCCCCGGTCTGGAGGTCCTCAAAAACTGGCGGGCCGGCGGGAATCACGCTCCGGTGATCGTTCTCACCGCGCGGGACGCCTGGCATGAAAAGGTCGAGGGATTCAAGGCGGGGGGAGACGATTATCTGGCCAAACCATTTCACACCGAGGAGTTGATCGCTCGGATCACCGCCTTGATCCGCAGGACGAATGCGAAGGTGGGGGGGCGGTTGTCTCTCCGGGGTCTCGTTTTGGATGAAGAGCGCCAGTGCATTGTCACGCCGAAGGGGCGATCGGTGGCGCTCAGCGGGGTGGAATTCCGCCTGCTTCGATATTTCATGCTGCATCCGAACGCGATCTTGTCCAAAACCCGTCTCATCGAGCATGTCTACGACTTTGACTCGGAGAAGGAGAGCAATGTGATTGAGGTCTATGTCAACCGGCTGCGCCGGAAGATCGGCAAGGATTGGATCGAAACCCGGCGCGGCCAGGGATACGTGTTGAGGGTCCCGGATTAATGCGCTCCCTCCAGGCGCGGCTCGCCACCGGGCTCATCGTCAGTTTGGTCCTCCTCTTTCTCCTCCAATGGTGGATCGTCAGCGCGGCCATTCGGTACCTGACCGAGAGTTACGTGGCGTCGCGACTTCAACACGACAAGGAGAATCTCCTCGCCGCGCTTCTGATCAACAACGAAAACGCCTCTGCCTCCCTCGATCCGGAACGGATCGATCCGGTCTACAAAAGGGTCTTTTCGGGCCATTATTATCAAATCCGCATCGGGGAAACCGAGCTTCGTTCGAGATCGTTGTGGGATCAAGCGCTCTCGATCCCTCCGGTCAAAGCGGGGGATCAAACGACGCTGCGCGCCGCGGGACCCCAGGGACAGGCGTTGCTGCTGTCGGTCGGCGGGTTTAGAAAGCGGGATCAGGGGGTGACGATCGCCGTGGCCGAGGATCTCTCGGCGGCGGAGGCCGACTTCCGTCGATTCCAGCTTTTATACGGTCTGGTCTCTCTCGCCGCGCTCGGGGTCCTGATCCTCGCCCAGAGAAGGCTGATTGTGGCCGGGCTGGCTCCGCTCGAGAAGGTGCGCCAAGAGGTCCTTTCCCTCGAACGGGGAGAGATCGGCCGGCTTCGAGAGGAGGTTCCCGGCGAAGTGCAACCGCTGATCCGAGAGATCAATCGGCTATTGGAAGCGATGCAACAGCGTCTTCAGCGCTCCCGCAACGCGATGGGGAATGTGGCCCATGCGCTCAAGGGGCCGCTCACCCTTTTAGTCCAGCTCGCCGATCGTGAAGAGATGAAGACGGCTCCGTCGTTGCGACAAGAATTGATGGAGCGAACGGAGACGATCCGTCACCTGCTCGAGCGAGAGCTCAAACGGGCCCGCCTGGCCGGGAGGGCGCAACCGGGGCAACCGATGGCTCTGGGAGAAGAGGTCCGCCATCTCGCCGACGCGCTGAAGCGGATCTATCATGAGAAATCGCTGGAGATCGCATGCGCGGTTCCAACGGAGCCGGTGGTCATCGGCGATCGGGAGGACATGTTGGAGCTGCTGGGGAATCTTCTCGACAACGCCTGCAAGTGGGGGCGTCACAACGTTTCGTTGCGTCTGGAGCAGGGAGCGGAAGGGGTTTTGATTTTTGTCGAAGACGATGGACCCGGCTGCCCGCCGGAGGCGCTGCAGCGGCTCTCCGATCGCGGGGTCCGGATCGACGAATCGACCGTCGGGCATGGGTTGGGTCTTGCGATCGTGAAGGAAATTGTGACGCAGTATTCGGGCGAAATCGGTTTCGGACGCTCCGAACGGCTCGGAGGATTTCTCGTCCGGGTCAAGCTTCCTCCTTATCGGCATACCCTCTGATGCACAGGCGGAGAGGGGCTTGTCGGAGCCGGGAGAGAAACCGGATGAAGAGAATTCCCCCCATCGCCGAAGAGCTTCATAACGACTCGCCGATCTGAATGGCCCCGGTTTGCGTCTCCACATAGCCGAGCGCGTAGGCCAGCTCTCCAGGACTGTCCGCGTGGAGGGTGAAGAGAGGCTGTCCCTTCTTAACCGGAGCGCCGAGAGGCGTATGCAGTTCCAATCCGGCCGCCATCGCCTTGGGCGCCCCGGAGAGCTTCGCGATGCGCGACAGGCGCCGGTTGTCGATCTGAACGACCACTCCGCTGCGGTCGGCCTCCACGACGTGGGTATAAGGCGCCCTCGGCGGCTCCCGCATTCCTCCCTGCGCCGCGCAGATCGCCTGGAACTTCCGCCAGGCGCGGCCGTCGTTGAGGATCGCGCATGCCAGAGGATACCCTTGTTTTTGCGGAACCCGCTTGGAGAGCTCCAAGATTCTCCCGGCGATTTGCAACGACCGCTCCCGAAGCGCCTGCGGCGCCTGCGGCTCCCCCCGCAGGACGGAGAGGACATCGCGCGCCTCCAACGCAGGGCCGATCCCCCTTCCCACCGGCTGGGCGCCGTCGGTCACGACCACGCGCACATGAAGGCCGATCGCCTTTCCCACATTCTCCAGGCGGCCGCGGAGCAATTCGGCCGCTTGATGCGTCCGGACCTTCGCGGTCGGCCCGACCGGAATATCGATGAGGACATGCGTCGATCCCGCTGCGGCCTTTTTCGATAGAATCGAGGAGACGATCTGCCCGTCGCTGTCGAGGTCGAGCGGCCGCTCGACGCGGATTAAGATGTCGTCCGCGGGGCTCAAACGGAC
>JAHFEM010000183.1 GCA_023248505.1 Nitrospirota bacterium | reverse complement strand
CTACGTCGCCTCTTATCGACTTCCAAAGGGGACCACCTCGCCGGTGGAAGCGGCGCAGATCCAACAGCTTCGCGGGTCAATTCCGCTGAAGGGAGGCCAGGTTTTTCCGAGCCCCTCCGGCATCGATTGGACTGTCCTGTATGATCCCGATCCCCACTTTTCCGTCTCTCCTCTGGCACGGACGATCTGGATTAAACCGCTGAAGGATCTCTCGGGAATAACGGGCCACCTCGAACCGATCCGGCCGTATCTCCAGGGGGTCGGTATCGCCATTCCGCAGGAGCGTCGGACGGAGATCGTGATCTCGCTGGCCCGGATGGGGGTCAACCGGATCTGTTCGATCGGAATGATGCAGAAGCCGCCGCTCACCTGGCACCACGACGGCCGGTTCCGCCTCCTGGATCTGCTCCGCTTCGTCGACTGGGAGAACACGTGACCTCTCCTCGCCGCCGATTCCGACGATACCTCTGCCAAACCTCGCCCGATCCGATCGGCTTAGAAATCGATCACGCCTCGGGCTCCTACGTCTACACGACCGACGGCAAAGCCTATCTCGATTTCATCTCGGGAATCGGCGTCGCCAATATCGGACATACCAACCGGCAGGTGGTCCAGGCGATCAAGGCCCAAGCCGAAAAATACCTCCACGTCATGGTCTATGGAGAATACATCCAGTCGCCGCAGGTCGATCTGGCGGCCCGATTGGCCGAGCAGCTGCCGAAAACGCTCTCTCAAGTTTACTTCACCAACAGCGGGACCGAGGCGAACGAGGGGGCGCTCAAGTTGGCGAAGAAATTCACCGGCCGAAAACGGCTGATCAGCTTCGAGGGAAGTTTCCACGGCGATACGCACGGAGCCTGTTCAGTCACCGGCCGAGAGATCTATCGCAAGCCGTTCGAGCCGCTCCTTCCCGGCGTCACCTTCCTCCCGTTCAATGATTTCGACGCGCTGAAGCAGATCGACGGCTTCGTCGCCGCGGTCATCGTCGAGCCGATTCAGGGGGAAGGGGGAATTCGGATTCCCGATGATCGGTTCCTCCCCGCCCTCCGGGCCCGCTGCAGCAAGGCCGGGGCGCTCCTGATCTTCGACGAGGTTCAGACCGGCTTCGGCCGGACCGGGACGCTCTTCGCGATGGAGCACTGGGGGGTCGCTCCCGACATCCTCACCGTCGCCAAATCGATGGGGGGCGGCATGCCGCTCGGCGCCTTCATCTCCCAACCGAAGATCATGAAGAGCCTCTCGGTCGATCCCCCCCTCTCCCATGTGACGACCTTCGGCGGACACCCGGTCTGCTGCGCCGCCGGACTGGCAAGCTTGAATTTCATCATTGAGCACGATCTCCCCCGACGGGCCGCCGCGATGGGGGAGAAACTTCAGGCCGCCCTCCGGGAACTGGCTGAAGAGATCGACACCATCCGCGCCGTTCGGGGGAAGGGCCTGATGATTGGCCTCGAGCTCTTCGATCCGAAACAAACCGCCCGGTTCGTCCAACGGTGTCTGAAAGCCGGATTGATCCTCGGCTGGACCCTTCACACGAACACCGTCGTCCGGATCGCCCCCCCCTTGACCCTCTCGGAGGAAGAGCTGCAGCAAGGCTTCCGGATCATTCAAAAGGCCCTTAGAAAGTAACCCGGTGCTGGGACGAAGGGGTTGCGTCTTCTCTCCTTGATTTCCCCATCCGCGTTCCGAATTTCGCATTCGAAACCCTCCATTTTAAAGAGGATCTGCTACAATAAAACAATCCCAATCAGAGATATCCCAACATGCAGATGAACCTCCTGACCAGCATTGCGGTCAGCATCATTTTTGCCACCCTCGCCGCCCTGGTCGCTCGAAGATTCCGCCAGCCGTTGATCCTCGGCTATATCTTCGGCGGCATCCTCCTCGGCCAGAAGATGGGGCTTGGGATCATTTCCGACGAAACGAGCATTGAACTGATCTCCGAAATCGGATTGATCCTCCTCCTCTTCATCATCGGTCTCGAGATCAACCTCACCAAACTGATGGACGCCGGCAAGACCGCCGCCGTCGCCGGGACCGTGCAGTTCTTCGGCTGCATCGCCCTCGGAATTCTTTTTTTTCGCTAGTTCGGTTTTTTTTCAGGGGGTATGGATTTCAACCTTCTCTATCTCGCCCTTGCCCTCTCCCTCAGCTCCACCCTCATCGTGGTCAAACTTCTCTATGACAAATATGAAATCGATACCCTGGCCGGCCGGACCACCCTGGGGATTCTGATCTTTCAAGATATCTGGGCGATCGTCTTCCTCGCCGTTCAACCGAACCTGCTGGAGCCCAAAATCTCGGCCCTCTTTTCCTCTCTTCTCGCCGGCGCGGGGCTTCTCTCGCTCTGCTTCCTCATCAGCAAGTACTTGCTGCCCAAACTCTTCGCTTGGATCGCGAAATCACCGGAGTTGATGCTGACGACCTCGATCTCTTGGTGCTTCCTCGTCTCGGGAACGGCCAGCGCCGTCGGCCTCTCCAAGGAGATGGGGGCTCTGATCGCCGGCCTCTCGATCGCCGCCTTCCCTTATAGTCTCGACGTGATTGCGAAAATCACCGGCATTCGGGATTTCTTCATCACCCTCTTTTTCGTCGCCCTCGGCCTCAAGGCGCCGGCCATCACCCCCGATTTATTGAGAATGGCGCTGCTGGTCACCGGATTCGTCCTCGTGAGCCGTCTGGTGATTCTCCTCCCCACCCTGCGGCTGCTGAAGCTCGATCTGCGCACCGGTCTCGTCGCCTCCCTCAACCTCTCTCAGGTCAGCGAGTTTTCGTTGGTCATCGTGACGCTCGGAGCCTTCTACCATCAGATCGATGAAGCAATCGTCTCCGTTGTGATCCTCAGCTTAATTTTGAGCCTTGTTCTTTCGACCTATCTCATTTTGTACAGCGAGCATCTGGTCGGATGGGTGATCCGAGGTCTGAAGAAGATTAAACCGAGGCTTCAGGAAACCCTTCCCCCGGTCCCCCCCAAGGGAACCGGCAAGGAAATTGTTCTGCTCGGCTTCTTCAAGGAGGCCAGCTCGTTTCTTTTCAAAATCAATCAGGAGATGCCCTATTTAAAGGAGCGGATCTTCGTGATTGATTTTAATCCGCAGACCTTGGAGATTCTCAAAAAGAACGGGGTCTCTTGCGTCTACGGGGATATCGCGCATCCGGAGACCCTGCGCCATGCCGGGATCGGCGGGGCAAAGGTGGTTATCTCCACCATCCCCGATACCTTTCTGAAAGGCACCAGCAATCACCGGCTTTTGAAACAGATCAAGACGCTCTGCCCGCAGAGCGCCGTCATCGTCACCTCCGAGACCCTTCGCGACGCAAGGAACTTCTATCAAGCGGGGGCCGATTATGTTCTGCTTCCCCGGCTCCTCTACGCAAGACATCTCTTCGACATCGTCCAGACCCAACTTCTGGAAGGTCTCGACGCGCTCCGTGAACAACAGATATGCGAGATTGCCGAACGACCGCTCAAAGAAAACGACGTGAGACGTTAGGCCTAAAGGGCCAGGGGTCAAAGATTAAAAATCTTTTGACCGGACCCCGGACGCTTCATGGCCTTTACGGGCTTGAGATCGACGTCACGGATGGATATAATGCTACCCACACGATCCCCCCGCGGGAGCTTCCGGGAGGACAAATCGAAAACAGGGATAAGGAGCAAAAAGATGGCGCGAATGGATGTGATCGACTATCAAATTTTCGGATCTGAGATGCAATATGTCGAGATCGAACTGGACCCTGCGGAAGCGGCGGTGGCCGAGGCAGGCGGGATGATGTTTATGGAAAACGGCATTGAGATGGAGACGGTCTTCGGAGACGGCTCCCAACAGAAGTCAGGGCTCATGGGAGCCCTCCTCGGCGCGGGAAAGCGCCTCCTGACCGGGGAGTCGCTCTTCATGACGATCTTCATCAACCGGGGAAGCGGGAAAAAGAAGGTCGCCTTCGCCGCGCCTTATCCCGGAAAGATCATCCCCATGGAATTGAAGGAGCTGGGAGGTCAGCTCATCTGCCAGAAAGACGCCTTCCTCTGCGCTGCCAAAGGGGTTTCGGTCGGAATCGCCTTTCAGAGAAAGCTGGGGGTCGGCCTCTTCGGCGGGGAAGGATTCATCATGCAGAAGCTCGAAGGGGACGGCCTGGCATTCGTCCATGCAGGGGGAACGCTGAGCGAGCGGGCCCTCGCCCCCGGCGAGATGATTCGGGTCGACACCGGCTGCATCGTCGCCATGCAACCCTCCGTCACATACGACATCGAATATGTCGGCAAGATCAAATCGGCCCTCTTCTCGGGAGAGGGATTCTTCTACGCTACGCTTCGGGGCCCGGGGAAGGTCTGGCTGCAATCGCTCCCGCTCAGCCGCCTGGCGAGTCGGCTCTATTCGGCGATGCCGGGAATCGGCCGGGGACGCGAAGAGGGATCGATCCTGGGCGGATTAGGCGGTCTATTGGATGGGGATAACTGACCGATCGTGCCGTCTTCAATCTCTCAAGTTGAATTATTCGAGGCCCTCTGCTTCGGGCCGGGAATCCGGCCGGAGGGAGAGAAAACTCCGATTCGGATCACCCCGGAAGGAGTGATCCGTCGACCCGGCGAGCCGGCCGAGGAAGTGATCTCCTTCGAAGCCCTCCGGGTCACGGCCGGAGGATTCGATCATCACCAGATCACCCTCACCTGGATGAAAGGGGAAGAGACCGGATCGCTGGTCCTCTCCGATCCCCGCGCCAAAGAGGTTTTCCTCGCAACCGCTCCCTCCTCCCTGGCCCCGCAGCTGATGCAATGGCGAAAGGGGATCTCTCGTCTCCAACGAGGAATGCGGCTCGGCTGGGTCCTTCTTGGACTTCTTCTCCTCTTTCCCCTCCTCCTCGGTTTGGCGCTTTGGTGGGAATCGGACGCAATCTCCGAATGGGCGGTCCATCGCATCTCCTTCGCTTCGGAAGCGCGACTGGGGGATCTGATCTACGAGCAAACCCAACTGGAGCTGACACTTCTCCCCGACGGGAAAACGACGAAGATGGTTCAGGACATCGGGGATCCATTGGCGAAGGAGGCCCCCCATCCATTTCACTGGCACGTGGCTGATGATCCGACGATCAACGCCTTCGCGATCCCGGGAGGGCATGTCGTCGTCTTCACCGGATTGATTCAAGCGGCCGATTCGCCCGAAGAGGTCGCCGGCGTCCTGGCCCACGAAGCCGAACATATCCTTCAGCGGCACAGCCTCAAGGGGATGGTTCACCAGTTGGGATGGCAGGCCGTATTGGCGCTCATCATCGGTGAATGGGGAGGAGGCCGAATCGGGGAGGCAACCGC
>JAHFEM010000182.1 GCA_023248505.1 Nitrospirota bacterium | reverse complement strand
GACGGTGCGCCGATTCAGGATCGATCAAAAATATTTTATTTTCGAGGCGGAAAATAAAAGTTTTCCGATCTTCTATCTGGAGAGATCGACCCGGCCGGTTCTCTTCAGCGTCGATTGGTGGTGGCAGAGCCAACGCGATGTTCAGCACACGTAAAGAGGTGTCCTTCAACTGTCATCTAACAGACATAACGGACAAAAATATTTCTTTTCGGAAGCAACTCGCATCGAGATGCTTGACTTTTAATTTTTAACTCACGTATACTTTTAGAAAATAGCAGAGTGGTATCCCGCCTCTGGATAGGTATCATCAGTGTATTTATTAAACCACTAGACAGCATATTGATCATAAAGAAGGGGGTGAACGATGGAAAAAGTATCTCCGCAAAAAGTGGGCGAGCGGATCAGAGCGGTGCGCGGCAACAGAACTCAAACAGAGTTTGCAAAGGCGCTCGGGGTAAAAAAGCAAAATTACATCAGCCGCTATGAACGCGGGCGCATTCCATCTCCGGATCTCTTGGTTCGGATTGCAGAGATGGGAAGGGTGAGTATCGACTGGTTGCTCACGGGAAAGAAGGGGGCGGGACGCGCGGTTCCTCCTCAGTCTGTCCGAATCACCCGGAGCTTGCGTCAGGCAAAGCGAAAGTAGTCTCTTTCCGCGCAACATTGGTCAGCCTGCTTACGGCCGATCTGTCCCGGTTCTATTCGCCGAGGCAGATCGGCCGTTTGTTTAGGCTTCGGTCTGAGTTTTTCTGTCCTGTTTGGATCTTCCTTCCCGATTTCCTCGGACGTGACTTCTCTCCGAAGCATGGGCTTCGCCGCGAGTTGATTTTCTCTTAATGTCCTCCAGCAGAATATTCCTTTCCTGCTAGGCCAGTCGTCCGTTTTAAAAATCTAAGGACAGGACGAAGACCAAGATCTCCGAGAACGAGGATTCCAGTCGCTCATTAATGACAAAGACATTGACAGACCTCGTTTTTGTTCTATATACTCCATCAAAAAGCCTTGATTTAATGAAAGGAGAATGTGTGCTGAAAGAGACTTCCTTTATCTGGATGGATGGGAAATTGGTTCCGTGGAAGGAAGCGACCGTCCATGTATTAACCCATAGCCTTCATTATGGTTTGGCCGTATTTGAAGGAATCCGCTGTTACAAAGGGAACTCTGGCACGGCCGTGTTTCGGCTGGCGGACCATGTTGAACGTCTGCTGGGATCCGCTCACATTGTCCAAATGAAGATCCCTTTCTCCCAAAAAGAGATTGAGCAGGCCGTTGTCGAAACCGTTCGCGTGAATCGGCTGGAAGAGGGCTATATCCGACCGCTTGCCTATATCGGCTACGGAGAGATGGGGCTGTATGTAAAGGAAAACCCGATTCAACTCTCGGTGGCAGCCTGGCCTTGGGGGACTTATCTGGGGGACGAGGGGATCCGTCGCGGCATTCGGGTTGCTGTCTCCTCCTTTGCGAGGCATCACGTCAATATCAGCATGACCCGCGCGAAGGTGTCCGGCTACTATGTCAATTCTCAGCTGGCGAAGCGAGAGGCGAAGGAGGCCGGTTACGATGAGGCGGTTCTCCTGGATACCGAGGGCTTCGTGGCAGAAGGGCCGGGCGAGAATATCTTTATTGTCCGAAAAGGGACTCTGAAGACAACGCCGCTTACCTCGATTCTCGAAGGGATCACGCGGGATACGATCATTCAATTGGCTCATGAACGGAAGATCGAAGTGGTTCAAGAGCGGTTTACGCGCGATGATCTTTATTTGGCCGAGGAGGCGTTTTTTACGGGAACCGCGGCGGAGGTGACGCCGATCCGCGAAGTGGATGGCCGCATGATTGGCAAAGGCGAGCCGGGCCCCGTCACCTTGGCGCTTCAGAAGGCTTTTTTTGACATCGTTCGAGGCAAAGAAAAAGGCCGCTCCGACTGGCTGACTTTTGTTTAGCCGGCACTGCGAGCCGCTCAATACTTTCTCGGGTCCGCTCCAATCGCGAGAATACTGCATGTTTCCCTGATCTCTAATTTCAGTGTTTTCCCTTTCTTCACCAATTCCTTGCTCTCCGACCCGGGGTTTAGATAGACAATCCTCATTCCCGCTTTTGAGGCGACCTCTTCAATGACTTTGAGCCCGATCGAAGGAGGGACATAAAAGCTGACGATCTCGACCCTTTCGGGGATCCGCGACACCGATCGATAAGCCGGTTGCCCCTCAATCTCCTTCTCAGAGGGGTGAACCGGGAAGACGCGATACCCCTTTTCTAAAAAAGCCCGGACCGCCTTGTTGCCAAACTTGGCTCGATTCCGGGAAGCTCCCACAATCGCAACGTTTTTTTCACTCATTGTTTTTCCTATTATGCTTCCTTGACAAGTAAACAGTATTGAGGTATCCCTAAAGCATGTGCTCTAGGAGAGAACCAGATGATTCGGCCCGCGACCTCTTCCACCTCAATCTTCTCCGTCTTATTTTCTCGACATGGACTTCTTGCGCTGATTCCTATTCTAACCTTCTTGATCTATTCAAATACATGGAATGCCAGCTTTCATCTGGATGATGACATCAACATTGTCGAGAATCGGGCAATCCAGATCAAGACCCTCGACCTCTCCAGCCTGATCCGAGCGGGATTCCGGAGCCCCCTTCCGAATCGATTTGTCGCCGATATTTCATTCGCGCTGAACTATTATTTCGGAGGATTTCACGTTTCCGGATATCACTGGGTCAATTACCTTATCCATCTTGGCACGGCCCTCCTTCTCTTTCTCTTTCTCTATGAAACATTTTCACAGGAGGCGCTCCGCGGATCAATTCCATTTCCTGGTGAGGCTGCGGCGATCGCCTCTCTTCTTTGGGCCGTCCATCCCGTTCAAACCCAATCAGTGACCTACATTGTACAACGGATGACCAGCCTCTCCGCCTTCTTTTATCTTCTCGCTTTTGTTCTCTATATTCTGGGTAGAAAGAGAGCGGGGAAAGATCGTCCGCCCGGTTCGCGAGCGAAAATCGACTACTGGTACCTCGGCGCGGGCGTCGCTGCCCTGATGAGTCTCGGGAGCAAGGAGATAGCGATCACCCTTCCAATGATGATCGTGCTCTATGATGTTTTCTTTTTCTGCAAGGGAGACCGCGTGAAAATTACGAAGGCGGTACCCGCTTACTTTGCCCTCGTTATTGCGACAGGCCTGTTTGGGCTTCTCTGTCTTTGGGGTGCGAGTGGGTCGTTCAGCGCATTTCAAGATTCGCTCTCAAGGCAGTACGGTGCGGATTACATCCCTTGGGGTCTTCGGCTGATGACCGAGTCGAGGGTGTTGATCTATTATCTTTCGTTGCTTCTCTTCCCGCATCCCTCGCGTTTAAATCTCGACTATGATTTTCCAATCTCTTATTCAATGCTCAATCCGCCGACCACCCTTCTTTCGGTTCTGGCCGTGATCGGGCTGTTCTCGTTTGCATGCCTTTCCTGGAGGAAAAGACCGCTTTTCACCTTTTTCATTTTCTGGTATTTTGGCAATCTCCTCCTGGAATCAAGCGTGCTGCAACTCGATCTTGTTTTCGAACACCGCCTTTATCTTCCCTCCGTTCCCTTTTTTGCCGGCATCGCCATCGGCTTGCTGCGCTGGGCATCGGCCGCCTCCTCAAAGTGGACACCTGTCCTTGTGTCGGGGCTCTTGGTCGGTCTGATTTCTGTTGATTCGATCTGGACCGTAGAACGGAATCGGGTCTGGAAAGATGAAGTCACCCTTTGGGAGGATACTGTCTCGAAGTCTCCTCAAAAGGCGCGTCCCTATAAGGCCTTGGGGACGGCCTATGCCGAAGAAGGGCGGCTGGATGAGGCGATTCAATCGTTTCTCACCGCATTGCGGCTCAATGAAAACTATGCCAAGGTCCATACGAACCTGGGGGTGGCCTACTATAAAAAGGGGACGACGGCGCAGGCGATCTCTGAGTTTAAAAGAGCCATTGAAATCAACGAGCGGGATGCGCTGGCCTACTATAATCTGGCCAATATTTTTACCGATCAGGGCCATTGGGAAGATGCGATTGAAGCTTACCAAAAGGCTGCGGAAATCCTCCCCGCCGAGCCGACCATCCGGCATAATCTCGCCTACGCTTTGAATCGAAAAGGAATGCGTCAGGAGGCGATTCACGAGTACTTGGAAGCGATCCGCGATGGGAACGATATGTTTGAAAGCCACAAAAACCTTGCGGCGCTCTACCTTCAACAAGAAGAGAACGATGAAGCACTGCATCACTATCAGGAGGCCGACCGAATACAACCGAATGATCCCGCGATCCATCGCATCATGGGCGTTCTTTACAAGAAACAGAAGTTGTTCGACTTGGCGTTACGCGAATTTGAAAAAGCGGTCCAACTTGCCCCGAGCCCAACGATCTATTATCAACTGGGAACGATTTTGGACCAGAAAAAGGAATTGAAAGGAGCGATTCGAGCTTATCAGAAGGCGATCGAACAGGACCCTAAAATGGTGGAGGCCTACATCAATCTCGGGGTGGCTTATCAGAAGGAAGATCGACTTGACTTATCAATGGCCGCCTTCCTCGAGGCCATGCGGCTTCAGCCCGATTTGGCTGAAGCGCACAACAACCTGGGCTTTCTCTATCAGCAGAAGGGTCTCATTGAACTGGCCCGTCTTGAATACCATCTTGCATTACAGTTCCGCCCCGATTGGGATCTTCCCAAGACCAACCTGATGCAGCTTCAGACCCCCCTTCAAAAGATCGCATTCCGGCCGGGAGAATAGCGGATCGGTTCCTACGAGAAGCAACCTTTTGTGTAATAGTTTGCAGCCGATTTGCATCATTTCGTGGAATATCCCATAAAAAACTCTCTGCTTTCTGCCTAAAGGAGTAATCTAAATTGCGCTTTTAAGGTGGTCTCGGATTTGCAAAAAGGGGTTCCGTCACATTTCGATATGAGGGCGGACCCCAATGTGGATAAAACAGAAGTATCGGCGATATTGGATATTAACCGGAGCGCTCGGCCTCATCATCTTTCACCCCCTTTCATTTGACTTATCACCGACGGACTCGACGGGAGCGCTTTCACCCCATCCAGCCGGCATTTCTTCTCAAGAAACGCCCTCTCAGGAGGCCCCCTCGCGGCGATTTCCCCCCCCTCAAAGAATACATTCCCAGAAGGAGAAGAAAATTCTCGATATTCTCTCCAGCTTTGAGACCGGATTGGAGAGAAAGCAGGAGGAAAAGCTGGCAGCCTTCATTCAGCAGGAGAGTCGCCGCTATGGATTCGATCCGGAATTGATTATCGCGGTCATTTCGACGGAGAGTTCATTCTACAATTGGTCTA
>JAHFEM010000181.1 GCA_023248505.1 Nitrospirota bacterium | reverse complement strand
AGACCGTCCACATCGCCTCGCTCACCGACCCGGCGGGCCTCGACGTTCTGGAGCAGAATTATGAATATGACCTTCTCTCCCCGCAGAAGCTCCTCGACAAGTTCGTCGGCAAGGAGATCCACCTCCTTCACGACGGTGTTGAGATCCCGATCACCCTTCTCAGCACGAACAACGGGATCGTCTACCGAATGGGCGACCGGATCTTCACCGATCGCCCCGACAAGATGATCTTCCCCGGCCTTCCGGAGAATCTCCATCCGAATCCCACCCTGGTCTGGCGACTGGAAAACCAGGCCGCGCGCCCCCAGAAGATCGAGGCGACCTATCTGACCCAAGGAATGACCTGGAAGAGCGATTACGTCGCGATCCTCGACAAAGAAGACCAGCAGATCGACCTCACCGGCTGGGTGACGCTCGACAACAAAAGCGGGGCGACATTCAAGAACGCCCAGCTGAAGTTGGTCGCGGGAGACGTGAACCGGGCGATCGAACAATATGGCGCGCCGGATGCGCTACGAAAGCTGGAAGCAGCCGAGTCGAAAATGGCCGCCGCCCCCTTCACCGAAGAGTCGTTCTTCGAATACCATCTCTACTCCCTCCAGCGCCCGACGACGCTGAAGGACAACCAGACCAAACAGGTCACGCTGCTTTCCGCCCACCAGGTGCCGGTGAAAAAGCGCTTCCTTTATTATGGAGCGGAACATTTCTACCGGACGCAGTACGGAACGACGATCTCGAATCAAAAGGTCGGCGTCTATGTCGAAGTCGCCAACACGAAGGAGAGTCGTCTCGGGATGCCGCTCCCGAAAGGAACGCTCCGCGTCTACAAAGCCGACCGCGATGGAAGCCTGCAATTCATCGGCGAAGACCGGGTCGACCACACCCCCAAAGACGAAACGATCAAGATCAAGATGGGCGACGCCTTCGATCTGGTCGCCGAGCGCAAGCAGACCGACTGGAAGAAGGTGGCGTGGAATCTCTACGAAGTCGCTTTCGAAATCTCCCTCCGAAACCATAAAGACGCGCCGGTCACGATCAACGTGATCGAACCGATTCCCGGCGACTGGGAGCTCCTCAGCAACACACACGACTATCATAAGGTGGACGCCCACACCGTGCAGTTCGATGTCCCGGTGGGAAAGGACAAGGAGGTGAAGCTGCAGTACCGGGTGAGGGTGAGGTTCTGAGTGAGTTGACTTACCTCTGGGGTTGGATTATAAAAGTGCCATCTTGGATCGTATGCCGACAATGATAGAAGCCGCTCAGAAGAAGCTCCGCGAAGCTCAGTTCTTCCTTCGGAAAGTTGACGGTGAAAGCGAGAATATCCGAAACGAGCCCGAACACCCCGCCTATGGCTTGACTTGGTTTGGTCCACCTGACATTCCTTTGCCGGAAGTCGGACGTCTTATCCACCATTTCAAGATAGGTGATAGAAAAGCAGAAGTGGTAGGCGCTTGCAAGCGGTGCGTCGACCTTCTTGATAGGTTGGTATTTGACTTCAATCAGAAATATTCGTAACGAACAATCGGAGCAGAAAATGAACATCTCAATCTTTCACAACCCCAAATGCACCAAGAGCCGCGAGACTCTCAAGCTTCTCACCGACCGGGGGATCGAGCCGAAGATCGTTCTCTATCTTCAGACCCCGCCGACGCAAAAGGAGCTTTCGGAGATTTTGAAGAAGCTGGGGATGGAGCCGAAGGAGCTGATTCGCTTCAAGGAGCCGGTCGCGGTGGAGTTGGGGATCAAGCCCTCGGACAAACGGCCGGAGGCCGAGTGGATCAAGCTGATGGCGGAGAACCCGATCTTGATCGAACGGCCGATCGTCATCACCCCCACAAAAGCAGCGCTCGGCCGCCCCCCTGAGAATGTTTTGAAGCTGATCGGTTCGTAGGGGCAGGCCCCCCACGTAGAGACGTCCCGGCGGGACGTCTCTACAATCAAAAATAAAAATCGTCAATGCGGGCGGACACACAGGTCCGCCCCTACCAACGTCATCCATCCGACGCTTCTTTATCTTTGTCCTCGAAATTGTTACACTCCCTCCATTCAGCCTCCACCCTTCCCATTTTAAGCGCCGGTCTCTATGAATATGTCAAAACAGTTTGACGTCATCGTCATCGGCGGCGGCGCCGCCGGGCTGATGTGCGCCTTGACCGCGGGCCAGCGGGGACGCCGGGTTCTGCTTTTGGACCATGCGGAGCGCGTCGGGAAGAAGATCTTGATCTCCGGCGGGGGACGCTGCAACTTTACCAACCTTCAGGTGGAGGCGGCCCATTTTATCTCCGCCAATCCCCACTTTTGCAAATCGGCCCTCAGCCGCTTCGGACCGAACGACTTTATCGCGCTGGTTGAAAAACACGGCATCCCCTATCATGAGAAGAAACTGGGGCAGCTTTTCTGCGATGGGAAGTCGGTGGAGATCGTCAACCTGCTGTTGGAAGAGTGCCGTCTCGGCGGGGTGCAGATTCGGACGAAATGTTCGGTTGAGAAAATCGAGCCGCGAAACATCGGGGAGAGCCGGTTTGCCCTTCAGACCAACCTCGGAGGCTACGAGACCGAATCGCTGGTGATCGCCACGGGGGGGGCTGTCGATCCCGAAGATCGGGGCGACCGATCTTGGATATAAGGCGGCGAAACAGTTCGGCCTGAACGTCCTCCCCTGCCGGCCCGGCCTGGTCTCCTTCACCTTAAATCCCCGGGATCTGGAGGAGATCGCCGGCCTGGCCGGGACTTCCGCGGAGGCGCAGGTCTCCTGCCGCGACCGGACCTTTCGGGAGGCGGTTCTTTTTACGCACCACGGGTTAAGCGGCCCCGCCATTCTGCAAATTTCAAACTACTGGGAGCCGGGCGATCCGGTGACGATCAACCTGCTCCCCGATCTCGATCTGACCGAAGCGATCAAACAGTGGCAAAGGGAGCGGCCGAAGGCGGAGTTGAAAAACCTGATCGGCGAGCGGTTGACCAAACGCCTGGCCCAACAATGGCTGGCGTTCTCGGGGGAGAGCAAATCGGTCGGCCAATACAGCTCAAAAGAAATCGCGGCGATCAGCGCGCGCTTTCATCAATGGCGGATCATCCCTTCCGGAACCGGCGGTTATCGCCTGGCGGAGGTCACGAAAGGAGGGGTCGATACCGATGCGCTCTCTTCCAAAACCTTCGAGGCGAAACAGGTGAAAGGGCTTTATTTTATCGGCGAGGTCGTCGATGTGACCGGCTGGCTGGGGGGTTATAACTTCCAGTGGGCCTGGGCCTCCGGACACTGCGCAGGAGGGTTCGTGTGAGCGGCTTTGAGTCGGCCCAGGGGAATCCCCGCCGGCTGGAATCGCGCGCGCATACCGATTTTAAAATACAGGGTATACTTTTGTATGAAAATCACTTCACACCCTCTCACATGAGGAGGCGCGCGTGGCTCTAAAACCGATCAACAATAATCCGGACCCCCATTATCAGTTGTTGCGAGAGGGGCAGATCGACGAATTCAACACGAGAAAACGGAAGGGAGAAAAAATAGACCTTTCCCATTGCGACTTCCGCGGACTGGATCTGCGCGGCATCGATGCGAAAGGCCTCGATCTGAGCGGCTGCTACTTTCGCCAGACCGACTTGCGCGGCGTCGATCTCTCACAGACCTGTCTGGAAGGAGCCAGTCTCAATGGGGCGAAGGTGTCGGGCACCTATTTCCCGAAGGAATTAACCCCCGATGAGATTACCCTCTCCATCATGCAAGGGACACGGATGCGCTATCGGAGCGATCCGAAATAAATTCCAAACCCTGCCGTGCAGTTCGACAATGATCGCCTCTCCCCCCGCGCAATCTCGCTTCTCATAACAGCTCCCAATCGGCCTTCGCCGGCAGAGAAGGGAGGCCGAACACCCGCCGCATCGTTCGCTTGGCCGTGTCGAGAAGGCCGATTTCTCTCAGAGCGCCCCGGAGCCTTGGCTTCCATCTATAAAACCACTGCACTTGCAGATGGTGCGACGCATAAGCCCGCGGAGAGAGCCGGAAGTAATGGGCTCGAAATCGCCAGAGCTCGCCCAAGGTGAAGACCTTCGCATTCCCGCCGAGCTTCGCCACGATCGGCGTGAAGTAGGGATAGAGCGCGGCATTCATCAGCTCGGTTTTCATGAAATTCCCGATCAGAATATCGTCAAAATAGCCGTACGCCGCCGTCTTCATAAGCGAGTTGCGCGGCGCGATAAAATGGATCCCCCGCCGATCTTCCCCCCGTTTTCGACTCCGGTCGTTGATGTAAAACGTCCGCGCCTCTCCCGCCACGGTAAACCGGATAAAATCGAGGTGGCGTTTGAGGAGCTGAAAGCGGCCGATGAACCGCTCCAGCGCGCGCCAGTCCCCCTCCGACATCTTCTCCTCCCAATCATCCTCCCCGGTCGTCGTGGAGATCGCACCCCTGTCGGGCTGGTGGGTCGAATGATTCGCCGTGACCGAGCCGTCGGTCAGATCGACGGTGACGAACGGTTCGATCAGCCGCGTCTTCGGAGCCTGCCAGTGACGCTTCATATCGTCCCAGGTGATCCGGTAGGGATTGGCCCAAATGGAATCGGGACGGACATAGAGGTGTTGCGAGGAGAAGCAGCAGAAAGACCTCACGCCGAGAGAGGCGCAGAGATCCCCCAGCTCCCACACGGCGCTCCGTTTCGATTCATAAAGAGGGGGGGCGAGCGACTCCCCCCGCGGGTCGACGATGTGAATCATGTCGGCATCGATACTGCAGAGGGCCAGGAGAAACGATTTCTTGTACGAGCGGATCAATTTCTTCAGGAACGGCCCCTCTCCATGCAAGGGCGAATCATTGAGATTGACGATCAATGCATCGCCGGCCTCGACAATCAAAATGGCGTCCTGATTCATATTCTCCAGGCACATCACGCGAATCGCCGGGGTCAGCCGCGTCCACTCTTTAAACTTCAACACCCGAACGTGAAAGCCCTTCGACGCAAAGGACTCTTTGATCTCGGGGTGGTAATGATTCGGCAGGAGGATGCGCGCGCGCGGCGAGAGCATCTTGATCGACTCGGGGTGGAGGTGATCGGGGTGGCCGTGAGAGATCCAGAGGTAGGGAGACCGAATCACATTTTGAATCTGCCCCTCCGTGAGCGGGTGATCCAGGCCCCAGCTCCCGAAATAAGCGGTCCCCTTCAGCCACGGATCTGTGGCGAGGACCGGCGACTCATTTTCGAATAGTTGCAAGGTAGCATTCCCCAATGTCTCGAACTTCAATCCCATCTCACCCTCCTCTGAAAGAATCGCATGAGAGACCGATCGTCGCCGGCTTGAACCCTGGAGACGACATAAGGCGCTTCCGGAAGTTGGTTCC
>JAHFEM010000180.1 GCA_023248505.1 Nitrospirota bacterium | reverse complement strand
CCCATGGGAATCGAGAATGAAGTACTCAAGCCCGGAGGCCGCCAAGTGCTCCTCCAATCACGGATAATAACCGCATTCCGGGAGCCAGATTCCGCGGGGACGTCGTCCGAAGTGGCGCGCATATTCTCGCGCGCCGATCTCGACCTGCGCCCGCACGGCATTCGGGTTGACTGCCATGAGCGGCAAATATCCATGCGTAGCCGCCGAGGTCATCAACTCCACGGCCCCTTCCTCTTGAAAGGCGCGAAAAGCGGTGAGGAGATTCCGCCGATATCGATCGTTGAAGAGCGAACGCGCCTCCCGAAACCGGTCGAGATACATCCGGGCGGTCGAATGAAATTCCGGCTGAGTCCGCGTGCGATGCACTTCTTTCTCCGCAAGTTCGATCAGCCGCTCGATATGTTCCACGTAGCGCCTTTGCAGAAGGGGATCGCTGAGCATGGCGGCCAAGGTCGGCGTGATGGAGAGGGTGATCCGAAAAGGGACCCGATCGTTCAGCAGCCTTTCAAAGGTGTTGATGAATGGAATATAGGTTTCCGTAATCGCCTCATAGAGCCAATCCTCCTCGAGGAACTCCGGATGTTCCGGGTGGCGCACAAAGGGAAGATGCGAATGGAGAATCAGAGAGAGATATCCTTTTTCCATGGGAACCTCCTTAAAAAACGTGAGGCGTTAGGCGTGAGGCGGAAGGGGTGAAGGCTAGGAGCTGAAAGATTTCTTTATCTTTTTCTCCTCACGCCTCACGTGTTTTATCTTTAAGCTATTTCCCAAACAGACCCTGTGAGAAGAGGCTCGTTGCCGAGATCGCCTGTCTTCTTTGTTCAAGCGGCTCCAGCGGCAACCTTCTTCCCTCATCGGAAGCGACCGACTCCTCTCGTGTCCACCACTCTTCGTCGAGCCGGTCGGAGGGGCCGGCCGGAGGGGTGTGGGCGCTGTTCGATCGTGCGATGGTGGCGAATGCGCCGGAGCGCGATTTCAGGCCGATGTCGATGAGAAAGCTCCGGTCGGGCTGCCCGACATCGACATACCAGTTTCCGATTCGGTGAAAGATATCAATATCCCAAAATCGGTCCAAATCAGTCTGCCCGGATAGGTCGTACACGCGAAGGGTGAGCCGGCTTTCCGGGTCGGCGAGTGTCCGATGGGCCACATCGATCCCTCCCGGGGTGACTTCCCAATAGCTAAAAATCCACCAGGGATCGCGGACCAGGGCGACGACCTGGTTGATTCCATATTCCATTGGAATTTCCGGATAAGCCCATACGTCGACATCGACTTTCTCTTTTTGTTTCACTCCCTCGCCGGCATGTTCGGTCATCTTGCTGACGGTGACGGCCTCCTTCTCCATCGAGGGAGCGGTTTCTTTTTTCTCCTCCGGCCAAAGAGATCCCAGAAGAAATGAGATGATTTCACTTTTTCGCATGGAGGGGCGAAGGCGGATCGAGTGGACTTTGGCCAGAGCGCGAAGGGCGGCAATATTCTTTATCTCAAGTTCTTGTCGGTTCATGGGAACCTCCATTCCGAGCGATCGGTATCTGTCCGATCCACATTCCTAAAGGACGTTCCAATACGGACGCATGGTTTATGATTCATGGCGGTCCGGGGAACGCTGCGCCGAATGGCGACAGTAGGGGCAAACGGTCCATTCCGGTTGGAGAAATTTTCCACAGGCGGCGCAGACGTAGGGAGAAGCACAGCCGCAATGAGGACAGATCAGGAAATCAATGTGGAGCGATCGGCTGCATTGGGGGCAGAAAATTTTGAATACTTCTTCCATTTCAACAACACGAACCACCTCTTCCGCCGTGGTAATTCCCTCCCGGACCTTCCTAAAGCCGTCTTCCACCATGGAACTCATCCCAAGAGCAACCGCCCTGGAACGAATTTCTTGTTCGGTTGCGCCACTTGCGATCAGCTCCCTTAATTTGGTGGAGAGGGTGAGGACTTCAAAAATGCCGCAGCGCTCCAAGAAACCGGTATAGCGGCACGCCGTACACCCCTTTTCTTGAAAGAAGACCCCTTCCATCCTGTCCGGGAAAGAAGCGCGGGCGGCCTGTTTTGGGACATCAGAAATTGTGAGAGAAGCCTCCGGTTTATGATGGGAAGGGTCCTCTACCCGGCATTTGAGACAGAGTTTTCGGACAAGCCGCTGTGCAACGACACCGACCACCGCGGATGCGACAAGGTATCGGGGAATCCCGATGTCGATCAGTCGGGTCATCGATGTGACGGCATCGTTCGTGTGAAGCGTGGAGAGAACCAGGTGGCCGGTCATCGCGGCGCGAAAAGCAATCTCCGCCGTCTCCAGATCTCGAATCTCTCCGATGAGGATAATGTTTGGATCTTGCCGCAAAATGGATCGAAGGGCCGTGGCAAAGGTGAGGCCGATCTCCGAATTAATTTGAACCTGGTTGACCCCTTCAATCATGTATTCCACCGGATCTTCCACCGTCGTGAGGTTTGTCGTTTCCGATTTTAATCCGTTGATGATTGCATAGAGTGTCGTGGTCTTTCCGCTTCCGGTCGGGCCGGTGACAAGGATGATCCCTTTCTTTTTTATGACCATCTGGCGGATCGACTGGAGATCCTTTTCAGCAAGCCCGATCTGATCGAGCTGGATCAGAATCCGCGTCTGATCAAGGATGCGTAGGACGACCTTCTCGCCGTGATGCGTCGGGAGGGTTGAAACGCGAAGATCGACTTCATGGTTCTCAGATTTCACGCGGACCGCGCCGTCCTGCGGGAGGCGCCGCTCCGCGATATCGAGCTTGGCCAGGATCTTAATCCGGGAGACCAACGGATTCTGAAACCATTTCGGAAGACACATATCCTCTTTCAAGAGGCCGTCGATCCGATAGCGGACCCGAAAGTCTTTTGCGGTCGGTTCAATATGGATATCGCTGGCCCGCAGCTTGATCGCTTTGCTCAGAATCAGATTCGTCAACTGAATGACCGGAGCGAGCCGGCTCCGCTCTTCGAGGGAGCGGACTTCCGCATGGTGAAGGTTTCCGTCTTCCAATGGAGAAACAATTTGGAGGGAGGCGTTGCCGAAGTCTTTTACGGAAGCCTCCACGATCTTCTCCACCGAGGCGTCGAGGCGGTAGCTCCGCTCGATCGCCTCAAGAATGGCTCTTCGTGTGGCGATGACCGGATCGATTGCCATCCCGGCATGGAATCGAAGATCGTTGATCGATTCATAGTCGAGGGGATCGACCATGGCCACCATGAGTTTTTTGTTTTGAATTTCGAGCGGCACGGCGAGGTGCCGTTTTGCGAGCGCTTCCGGTATCAGGAGGAGTAGGGCCGAGTCGATTTGCGCCGTGTTCGGCTCGGTATAGCTGAGACCGAGTTGAGCGGCAAGCGATTGCGCCATCTGCCCCTCGGAGATCAATTGGAGTTCGATGAGGACCTGCCCCAATCGTTTTCCTATTTTCCGCTGCTCATCCAACGCCCGCCGGATATGGTTTGGCGTAAGAAGGCCGTTTTCAACCAAAACATCCCCGAGCCTCCTTTTTCCGGTCTGCCTTTCCCCCTGGGTTGCATTCTCCATCGGTCCATCCTTATGATCAAATAGTGAAACGCGCCGAGAACCCATCAACTGCGTTCATTTTCGGATGTTAAGGTGAAGACGTTGCTGCCGATCTCGCCGGAGGATCTGAAGACTCTCTCCGCCTGTGCGTGGAAGCGCGGAATTGAAAAAATGAGGAGAAAAAGCGCCGATCGGGTTCCGCTCCAGCCGGTCGCTCGGTATGGAGTGAAGTTGCTTATAAATGCTTAAGAAGTGAACCGGTCCTATTCTATCCGGTTAAAAAATAAAAAGTCAATCAAGGGTGATTCTAACCCTTGTTCTCAGCCGGTTTTGCCTTTATCCATCTGGGTGCGGTGTCCCGGAGAGGAAAGAGAGATCAGTGCAATGAGTGACGGGTGCATTGCCGTTGATGAGATTACGTTTTAGAAGTGTTAGATTGCCTTGACAAGAGGATCGGCTTCCAGTAGTCTCTCGGCCATGCAAGAGAAGAGGAAATCCCAAAGGATCGGCTTTAATCTAAAGATCGTACTCGGTCAAGAGGGGGGAAGTGTGATTGAGGTGCTGCGCCCCAATATCGGTTGGGGAGGCATCGGCGGTTACACCCGGGATTCGGTTGAAGCTGGAAAAGAGGCATCGATTGAAATGTTCTTCGAACAACGTTCCGGTGAGATGATTTCGGAGAGGCTTTCAGGAAAGATTTCATGGACACGCCGTGACGGGAATTTCAATGCGTTTGGAATTTCTTTTTCCGGAGTGACTCCGGTCTCCCATCCTCGACTATTTTCTTACCTTCAATACATCGACCAGATCGATTAAGTCTGATCGTGCGCCTGTTCAACCCAGATGTTGATCTGGCGTTGGGACGCATGTTCGATATACTCCGAGAATTCCTCTTCATTCTTTTCCGCCGCGAGGAACTGTTTATAGTGAACGTGAGCCTCTGATTTCCTTCCGAGCTTATCAAAAATAAGACCGAGATAATAGTGAACGATGAATAAGTTTGGATCGATTTGAAGCGCTTTTTCCCATGCTTTGACGGAAGCGAAGGGATGGCCGGCCATGTAGTAGGCCGATCCGAGATTGAGGTGGGTCTCGCCCCACTCCGGATATTGTCGAAGGACTTCTTCATATTCCCGAATCGATTCCGACCAATCTCCCAGATGAAAGTAAGCGGAGGCGAGGTTGTTTCTCGCTTCGCCGAACAGCGGCCGGATTTGAAGCGCAATTCGATATTCCTCAACGGCCATCTGATAATTGTCTTCCTGCGCCCAAAACCACCCCTTTGAGAAGTGACCATAGGCGGAGTCGGGGGCCAGATCAATAATTTTTTCAAGGTTCGTCTTGTTCCGCTCGTAATCATCGCTTTGCAACGATTCTTGAAAAAGCGCTTCGACCTCCGGAGTCTCGGCTCCCCAAACCGACGAGAGGGGGATGAAGAGAGCCCACCCCAATAAAAATCCATAACGTAAGTAATGTTTCATCGCAGTTCCTCCTTTCTCGATTGGCTTCCGAGCGCGAGATCCAGGAGAGTGCCGATTGATTTAAGCCATCTTTATTTCTTATAAACAACCATAACAAAATTCAGTGGTCTGTCAAGTGAAGGAACGGCATGTAATTAAAAACAGCAATAATATCAATGCATTCAGAGAATATTAAAATGGGGTTGTGTGTCCTAAGATAGGAATGATATTTCGGATTGAATACCGAAGGGGGATTTTAATTTAACGGTCGTGACAGACGAGGCAGAGTGAAGCGGAGGGAACTCTTAGAAAGGGGCGGATCTTTTCGCTGTGGGGATTGTGACAGCTGTCGCATTCAACCCGACCGG
>JAHFEM010000179.1 GCA_023248505.1 Nitrospirota bacterium | reverse complement strand
AGATCAACCTGTCGGAGCTCGAGCCCCATGTGGTCGGCCCGCACAGTCCCGACCTTGCCCGTCCGATCTCCAAGCTCGCAGCCGAAGCAAAAGAAAAGGGTTATCCGATGCAGCTCAAAGCCGCATTGATCGGAAGCTGCACGAATTCCTCCTATGAAGATATCAGCCGTTCGGCCCACATTGCCAAACAGGGATTGAAGGCAGGCCTCAAAGCAAAGTCGCAATTTCTCGTGACCCCCGGTTCGGAGCGGATTTACCACACGATGAAGCGAGACGGCTTCATGCAGACCTTCGAAGAGATGGGAGCGACCGTCCTGGCGAACGCCTGCGGTCCCTGCATCGGCCAGTGGAAACGGGAGGATGTAAAAAAGGGAGAATCCAATTCGATCATCAGCTCCTTCAATCGAAACTTCCCCGGGCGCAATGACGGCATCGCCGAGACCCTCTCTTTCCTCAGCAGCCCGGAGATTGTGACCGCTCTCGCCTTTGCCGGCGATCTCAGCTTCGATCCGGTGAAAGGGACCTTAACCGCGGCCGATGGGACCCGGGTTCAATTCGAGCCGCCGCGGGGCGAAGAGCTTCCGGCGAAGGGGTTCGCGAAAGGGGAGGAAGGATTTGTCGCCCCGGCGGAGAATGGCGAAAACTTAACCGTCGATGTTCCCCCCGCCAGTGAACGGCTCCAGCTCTTGAAGCCCTTCCCGAAATGGAACGGAAAAGATTTTTCGAAGCTGCCGATCCTTCTCAAGGCAAAAGGAAAATGCACGACCGACCACATCTCTCCGGCCGGCCCTTGGCTGAAGTTCCGGGGGCATCTTGATAAGATCAGCGACAATATGTTCCTCGGCGCCAACAACGCCTTTACGTCGGAGGCGGGGAAGGCGAATGATGTTCTCACCGGCGAGTCTAACCTGACGCCGGCCCAAGTGGCGCGCCAATATCTGGCCAAAGGGGTTGGGTCGATCGTGATCGGCGATGAAAATTACGGGGAGGGAAGCTCCCGTGAGCATGCCGCGATGTCGCCGCGTTTCCTCGGTGTGCTGGTCGTCGTCACAAAGAGCTTCGCCCGGATTCATGAGACAAATCTGAAGAAGCAGGGAATCTTGCCGCTCACCTTCGCCAATCCGAAAGATTGGGATCTCTTCGAGCAGACCGACCGGGTGAGCGTCACCGGCCTGGCGCAATTGGCTCCCGGAAAAGCGGTGGAGTTGATTCTCCACAAAGCGGATGGAAAAGAGATGAAGATCGAGGCGAATCACAGCTTAACGGCGCAGCAGGTCGGCTGGTTTAAAGCCGGCTCTGCCCTCAACGCGCTCAACGCCTGACGATCATCGACACCTCCCATTGAACGGATGGGGTCAAAGAGGTGAAAGGCTCCGAAGCCGGAACCGAAACGGTCAAGAACAGGTAAGGTCCTTTTAGGGGCGGGTTTGAACCCGCCCCTGCGAAAGAGATGAATGCCGAAGACCCAGTTGACAGAGAAGACGAACCTGGTCACCGTGGAGATCATGGGGAAGAAGTATCAAGTTCCCCAGGGAATCACGCTGATTCAAGCGATGTGGCATACCGGCCACCGGATCACCCGCGGCATCGGCTGTCTCGGCGGCGTCTGCGGCGCCTGCTCGACTCTTTATCGGACCAAAGGAAGCTACGAATTAAAGCAGGGGCTCGGTTGTCAACTGATCGTCGAAGAGGGAATGTCTTTCTCCCTCTCCGCGTCGTTTCCCGTCCAGAAGCCGATCTACAGAATGGAAGAGATCACCGATCCCAAACAGGATCTTTTCAAGTATTTTCCGGAGGTCGCTCTCTGCCGAAATTGCAACGCCTGCACCGAGGCCTGTCCCCAGGGAATCGATGTCCGGACCGGAATCTGGAAAGCGGCTTTCGGTGATTTCAAAGAGGCCTCCAATCTCTTCCTCCCCTGCGTGATGTGCAGCCTCTGCGTTCCGGTCTGCATCGCCGAGATCTCCTCAAACCAGGTCGGCCTTTATGTCCGCCGCGCGGAGGGAATTTTTTTCAACGAGCGGCCTCCCCAACTCTCCAATCGAATCGAAGAGATTCAATGCGGGAAATACAACACGCAATGGGAGAATCTGATGAAGATGTCCGAAGAGGAGCTCAAAACCTGCCCAATCGCCTGACCTGCGATCATTCGCACAAAAAGGAAACGGCTTGATGTCCCAGTTCGACGCTCAATCCGCTCTGATCCGCATCGAGGTCGATGGCGACGCCCACCCCGTCCCGGAAGGAATCACCGTGATCCAAGCGATGTGGAATATCGGCCGGCCGATGCTCCACGGGGTCGGCTGTCTCGGCGGCGTTTGCGGCGCCTGTCCGATCACCTACCGCCTTCCCGATCAACTTGCATCGAAAACAGGGCTGGCCTGCCAGACGGCGGTTCGCGAAGGAATGGCGATAACGTTCATCCCCTCCGATGTCTCCAAAAAGGCGATCGCCCCGCTGCCGAAAGAATCTCCCACTCAGAAAACCCTCTTCCAGTATTATCCCGAAACGCGCCGGTGCACCGCCTGCCGCGCCTGCACCTCGGTCTGTCCGCAGGAGATCGACGTGATGGGAGGGGTCCGGGCCGCGATCAATGCGAGTTCTTTGGGCGATCTTTCAACCGTGGCGGAGAAGTTCACGGCCTGCGTGATGTGCGGCCTCTGCGCCGCGGTCTGCGAAGTGCAGATCAAGCCCCACCGCGCCGGGATGTATGCCCGCCGGTTAACCGGCGCCTTTTATCCGAAAGAGGCGACCCGCCTGCTCGATCGAATTGAAGAGGTTCGATCGGGAAAATATGCGTCGGCGTGGAATCGGCTTCTTTCCGCCGACGATGAAGCCTTGTCGGATTATTGTCGCTCTGAAGAGGCGCTTCAAGGCCTGGCGGGGTGAGAGAGAAAATGACGGATTCGGAATGCGGATGGGGGGAAGTAGGCCATTGATCGGACCCTTGATAAGGCAATTGATGAGGCAATTGATAAGGATGGATGAATGAGTTTGGACGATTCGAAAACACGGGTGCATGAGAGCCGGGCGGTACGGATGAAAGAGGAGCGGGCGCTCCTCTCTCCGCAAGACAAAGACGCCCTGATCCGGCGCCACCACCCCGATTACAAAAAAGAGGCCTATCGAACGATCCGGATCGGCCCCAACGAGGGGGAGCAGACGGTCCATGAGCTGGCCAATCTGCTGGAAGGGGAGAGCCCGATCGCCTCCGAAGCCATCTCCCTGTCGCCGCACCATCAGGCCGATCTGCTGATCATCGGCGGGGGAGGGGCCGGCGCGACCGCGGCGTTGACCGCGAAGGGAGCGGGGGCGAAGGTGCTGCTTGCGACCAAGCTCCGCCTCGGCGACTCGAACACCGTGATGGCGGAAGGGGGGATGCAGGTGGCGGTCTCGCCGGAGGATTCCCCGGTGCGGCATTTCCTCGACTCCCTTCGGGGCGGCTACATGAAAAACGATCCGGCCCTCCTGAAAACCCTGGTCGAGGAAGGCCCGGAGGTGGCGAAGTGGTTGATGGACATCGGCGTTCTCTTCGACCGCGAAGAGGACGGCAACCTCAGCCTCCGCGGCGGCGGCGGGAGCAGCAAACCGCGTCTTCTGCGCTGCAAGGACTATACCGGTCTAGAGTTGATGCGGGTCCTGAAGGATTGCGTTCTCAACGAGCAGATCGAGCTGCTGGAGTTCTCCCCGATTGTCGAACTGCTCACCGACGGGGAGGGGGCCTGCACCGGCGCGATCTTGAAGAATCTCGACAACAACCAGTATATCGTCGTCCAGGCCAAGTCGGTCCTCCTTGCGACGGGCGGAATCGGCCGCCTCCATATTCAAGGTTTCCCCACGAGCAACCACTATGGGGCCACCGCCGACGGCCTTCCGATCTCCTATCGGGCCGGGGCGAAGCTGACGCTGCAGGACACCTTTCAATATCATCCGACCGGCGCGGTCTATCCGGAGCCGATGTCCGGGATCTTGGTCACCGAAGCGATCCGATCGGTGGGGGCGCAACTGGTGAACGTGAAGGGAGAGCGTTTCGTCAACGAGATGGAGACGCGCGACGCGGTCGCCTCCGCCGTCATTCGAGAATGCGCGGAGGGACGCGGGGTGGAGACCCCGGCCGGCCGGCGGGGGGTCTGGCTCGACATGCCGATGGTCGATCTGATCAACGGCGAGGGAACCTTGGCGCATCGCTTTCCGAATATGCTCCGCCAATTCTCGCGTTATCAAATCGATATTCGAAAAGAGCCGGTCTTGGTCTATCCGACCCTTCATTACCAAAACGGGGGGATCCAGATCAATGTCGACGGCGAATCGACCGTCCGGAACCTTTTCGCCGCCGGGGAAGCCTCCGGCGGGATTCACGGGAGGAACCGGTTGATGGGGAACTCGCTGCTGGATATTATCGTCTACGGAAGACGGGCGGGACGGGCGGCTGTGAAGCGGGCGGCGGAGGTCTCTTTGGGGAAGCTGACCCTCCAACACCTCGACCGTTTTCATGAGGCGCAGAAAAAGGCGGGGGTCGTGCCGCAAGCGGTCTCGCCGATGCTTTTCCCCGATTACGCGAAGAAGAATTAATTTAATGTAGGGGCGCGCCGATGTGCGCGCCCTCCCTGCAGGGCGGACACGCAGGTCCGCCCCCTACGAGGACAATACAGATAAGGACGAATCGATGAACATTCATGAGTATCAGGCCAAAGCCCTTTTCGCGAAGTATCAGATTCCCGTTCCAAACGGCAAGGTGGCGTTTAACACGGAGGAGGCGCAGGCGGCGGCCAATGGGCTGGAGAGCGCCGTCGCCGTCGTGAAAGCCCAAATCCATGCGGGGGGAAGGGGGAAGGCCGGCGGCGTCAAGCTCGCCAGGAAGAAAGCGGATGTGACCCCGCTCGCGGAGGAGATTCTCGGGAAAATCCTCATTACCCCGCAGACCGGTCCGCAGGGGAAAGAGGTGAAGAAGCTCCTGATCGAAGAAGGGGTCGATATCGCGAAGGAGCTCTACGTCAGCTGGGTAGCCGACCGGGCAAGCACCTCCATTGTTCTGATCGCGAGCACCGAGGGGGGATGGAGATCGAAGAGGTGGCCGCGCACTCCCCGGAAAAGATCATCAAGCTCTCGGTCGATCCGCTGATCGGTTATCAGGCCTACCAGGGACGAACGGTCGGCTTCAAGCTCGGTCTTCCCAAAGAAGCGATCGGCCAGTGGGTTGCGATGCTCGGGAATCTCTATCGACTCTTCGTCGAGCAGGACGCCTCTCAGATCGAAATCAACCCGCTGATCCTCACCCGGCAGAACAAGTTGATGGCGCTCGACGCCAAGGTCAACTTCGACGACAACGCCCTCTTCCGGCACGAGGAGATCCGCGCGC
>JAHFEM010000178.1 GCA_023248505.1 Nitrospirota bacterium | reverse complement strand
TTCGTCCTTCGGGGCCTTGAGCGTTTCTCCGCCAATCCAGACTGAGAGGATCGTCGCTGAAGCTCTTCCTCGATCGCTTTGACTGGAATACCCTGGTGATTCAGAGCAACCAGCAGATGGTAGAAGAGATCGGCCGTCTCGTGGATCACCGCCTTTTTGTCCCGATTCTTTGCGCTGATGATAAACTCGCCCGCTTCCTCCCCCACCTTCTTCAAAATTCGATCGATTCCCCCCTCGAACAAGAGGCTGGTATAAGAGTTCGCCGAGGGGTGGCGCTTCCGCTCTGAGATCGTCCGGTAGAGGACCTCCAGGACCGGGAGGGTTGGTTTCGATATCGACACGTTCTGCTTCGCGCCGTTCCCGCTGAGCTTTTCAAAAAAACAGGAGCGACTCCCCGTGTGGCAGGCGACCCCCACCTGCTCAACCTCGATCAAAAGCGTGTCCCGATCACAGTCGGCATAAATCGCCTTGACCCTCTGGACATGGCCCGACGTCTCCCCCTTTCGCCACAACTTCTTCCGGGAGCGACTCCAAAAATGGGTCTCCCCCGTCTTGAGGGTCTTCTGGAGCGAGGCGGGGCTCATATAGGCAACCATCAAGACATCTTTCTTCCGATGATCGACAACGACGGCAGGAATCAGGCCGCGCGAAAATTTAAGTGGATCCAATTTTTTCATACGAGTCGGACCGGCACCCCCTTCTTCGAGAGATAGCGCTTCGCTTGCGGAACGGAATAGGTCTGATAATGAAAGATCGAGGCGGCGAGCACCGCATCGGCCTTTCCGAGGGCGATCCCTTCATACAGATGGTCGAGCGTCCCGACCCCGCCCGAGGCGATGATCGGAACATGGACCGCTTCGGCCACCGCACGCGTCAACGCCAGATCGTATCCCTGCGTCGTCCCGTCCCGGTCCATGCTGGTGAGGAGGATCTCCCCGCAGCCGGCGGCCTCCATTCTTTTCGCCCATTCGACGGCGTCGATCCCGGTCGCTCTCCGCCCTCCGTGCGTGTAGACCTCCCAGCCGTCCTGATCTTTGCGCTTCGCATCGATGGCGACGACGATGGTGGAGCTGCCGAACTGGAGCGCCGCTTCGCGAACGAACTCCGGGTTCTGTACGGCGGCGGTGTTGATCGAAACTTTATCGGCCCCTGCCGAGAGGAGCGTTCGAACATCTTCGAGGGTTCGGACTCCTCCCCCGACCGTCAGCGGCATCGAGACCTCTTCCGCAGTTCGCCGGACGATATCGAGCAGAATCTCCCGCCCGTCGGAAGAGGCGGTGATGTCGAGAAAGCAGAGCTCGTCGGCCCCCTGCGCCTCGTAGAGCTTGGCGATCTCGACCGGATCTCCCGCGTCTTTGAGGTTGACGAAGCCGACCCCTTTGACGACCCGTCCTCCCTTCACATCGAGACAGGGAATGATCCGCTTGGCGAGCATCAGTTTTCTCCCCGCAGAAGCGCTAAGGCCTTCGGCAGCGAGAGGGCGCCGGTGTAGAGGGCTTTTCCGACGATCGCCCCCTCCACCCCCGGAATCTCTACAAGCTGCTGGATCTGCGGAAGGGTAGCGATCCCCCCCGAAGCGATGATCGGGATCTCCACCTGCATCCCGATCTCCCGGAAGAGCCCGACGTTCGGGCCGGCCAGCATCCCGTCTTTTTCAATATCGGTCAGGATCAGCGCCGCGACCCCCGCCTCCTGCATCCGAATCGCAAGGGTTTCGACCTCTTCCGGATGAACCTCCGTCCAGCCCCGGACGGCGATCTGCCCTTTCTTTGAGTCAATGCCGGCAATGATCCGTCGCGGAAATTTTCGCGTCGCCTCCTTCACCAGCGATTCGTTTTGAAGCGCCGCCGTTCCCAAGATGACCGCGGCCGCCCCGGCCGAAAGATACCGCTCGACCCGCTCAAGATCGCGGATTCCCCCGCCGACCTGAACCGGGATCTGAACCGCTTTGATGATCCGCTCGAGATCGACCAGGTGAAGCCGCTCGGCCCCCTGAGACTCCCACTGTTGGGCCATGGCGGCCGGATCTTCGGAGAAGACCGTCTCGGAATCCATCGCCCCTTGCGTGAGGCGGACGCAGCGCCCGCCTTTGATGTCGATCGCAGGAATTAAAATCATCTCTTCTCTCTAATTCAGTTTGGCGAAATTTGCAAGAATCCTCAGCCCCATCTTCTGGCTCTTCTCCGGATGGAACTGGCAGGCGAAAAGGTTCTCGTGCGCGATCGACGAGGGGAAACGAATGCCGTAGTCGGTGGTGGTCGATACCCGATCGGGCCGCTCCGGCGCAACATGATACGAGTGGACAAAATAGAAGTAAGCGCCGTCCGGAATCCCCTCCAAAACGGGGGTCTTCTTTTCGATCCGGATCTGATTCCATCCCATGTGGGGAACTTTCAGCTCGTCCTCCGGAAAGCGAACCACCCGCCCCGGGATGACATCCAGACCGGGATGCGGCCCAAATTCCATCCCCTCCGTGAAGAGAATCTGAAGTCCCAGACAGATGCCGAGGTACGGTTTTCCCGCTCGAATCGACTCCGTAATCGGTTTGAGAAGACGAAGCGCGTCGAGGTTCTTCATGCACTCCGGAAAAGCCCCCACCCCCGGCACCACAAGATGGCTCGCGTCTGAGACCACCTTCGGATCAGAGGTAACGACGGCGGCATACCCCGCCCGCTCAAACCCCTTCTGAACGCTTCGTAGATTTCCCGACCCGTAATCGACAATGACGATCTTCATAAAAGACAAGTAACGGGAGGGGGGAGGCGGTAGGCGAAAGGGGGAAAGTCTAAGAAAATTCTTTTCATCTTTTTCCCCTCACGCCTCACGCCTACCGCCTCACGGCCTTTAAAGTTTTCCCTTCGTCGAAGCGACCCCTTTCAATCTAGGATCGACCTGTGTCGCTTCATCCAATGCGCGGCCGAAGCCTTTGAAGATTGCTTCCAGGATGTGATGCGGATCTTTGCCGTAGCGGAGGTTGATGTGGAGGTTGATCTTGCACTGATCGACGACGGCGCGGAAGAAGTGCTCGATCAAGTCGGTGTCGAACTCCTTGATCTTCTTCTTCGGCATCTCCACATGGAAGACGAGATAGGGACGGCCCGAGAGGTCGACCGTCACCTCGGCCAGCGCCTCATCGAGCGGGATCGAGGCATGGCCGAACCGCCGGATTCCCTTCTTCTCCCCCCACGCCTTGGCGAGCGCCTCGCCGAGAACAATCCCGATGTCTTCGACCGTGTGATGATCGTCGATCTCGACATCTCCTTTTGCCTTCACCGTCAAATCGAAATAGCCATGCTTCGCAAAGGCCGACAGCATGTGATTGAGGAAAGCAAACGGCGTCTCGACCTGATATTTTCCAGATCCGTCCAGATCGATCCCGATTGAAATTTGCGTCTCTTTCGTTTCCCGTGTGACGGCGCCGTTACGCATTTTTGTTCACCCGAATTCGGACCATATTGGCGTGCGCCTCCAATCCCTCCACCTCGGCGATCCGCACAAGGTGCTGCCCGCTTTTCTCCAGCGCCTCCCGGCTATACGAAATCACACTGCTGCGCTTGACGAAATCATCGACGCCGAGTGGCGAGAAGAACCGCGCGGTCCCGCCGGTCGGCAAAACATGGTTGGGCCCTGCGATGTAATCCCCCAACGCCTGCGGCGTCTGCTCCCCGAGGAAGACCGACCCGGCATGAATGATGCCGTCGAGGCAGGCGAACGGTTCGGCGACGAAGAGGGAGAGATGCTCCGGGGCGATTTCATTTGCCATGACGATCGCCCGCTTCAGATCGGGGACAATGAAGGTGACGCCGTGATGCCGCAGCGACGCCGCCGCGATCTTCTTCCGGGGAAGCCGGGCGAGTTGATCTTTCATCTCCCGCTCCACCTTCTCGACGAGCGATTCTGACGTCGCCAGAAAAATCACCACCGCCTCCTCGTCATGCTCCGCCTGCGAGAGGAGATCGGAGGCGACGTAGATCGGATTGGCCCGATCATCGGCAATGATCAGCAGCTCGCTGGGGCCCGCGATCATGTCTATATCGACCACGCCGTAGACCAGCCGCTTGGCGGCGGCCACATACTGATTCCCCGGCCCGACGATCTTATCGACCTTGGGCACGGTCTCGGTGCCGTACGCCAAGGCGCCGATCGCTTGAACCCCGCCGATCCGATAGATTTCATTCACCCCGGCAATATCGGCGGCGATGAGCATGTAGGGATTGAGGACCCCCTCCGGGGAGGGAGAACAGATCGCCAGGTGCGGGACCCCCGCAACGCGGGCCGGAATCGCATTCATCAATACGGAGGAGGGATAGGCCGCCTTTCCGCCCGGGACGTAAAGGCCGACCCGCTCGATCGGGTGGACCCGCTGGGCAAGATAGATCCCCTCTTCCCGAATCGACCATCCCTCTTTCTTCTGCTTCTCATGGAAGGCGGTGATCCGACCGGCCGCGTACTTCAGGCTCTCGACGACGGCGGGATCGGCCTTCTCATAGGCCCGGCGGATCTGCTCCGCATCGACCCGCATCTGGGCCGCGGTCAGCTTCAACCGATCGAATTTCTCGGTATAGCGCAGGACCGCCTTATCCCCTTTTTCCCGAATGTCATCGAGGATCTTTCGAACCGTCGTTTCGAGCGAGCGGTCTCCGATATCCATTCGATGGAGCACTTTCTGGTAGACCGTCTTAAACCGCCGATCCCCGACACTCACCGTCTTCATGGTCCGACCTCCAAGACGCTTTTCATCTTTTCCCCCTCACCCCTCCCGCCTCATGCTTCACGCTTCTTAGCTCCTTTTTAATCGCCTCGATCATCTTCTGTACAGCCGGATATTTGATCTTCAGGCTGGCGCGATTGACGATCAACCGGGCAGTGCATTGGGCAATTTCATCGACCACGCTGAGGTGATGCGTCCGAAGCGTCTCCCCGCTGGAGGTGAGATCGACAATCTGGTCGGACAATCCGAGCAGCGGGGCCAATTCGATCGAACCGTAGAGCTTGATGATCTCGATCGGGATTCCCTTCTCCAAGAAGTAGCGCTCGGTAATATTCGGATACTTCGTCGCCACCCGGAGCTTGGAATGCCCATTCGGTCGCTCCCCGGCCCCGTTTCCGCTCGGCCCCGCCAGAACGATCCGGCAGAAACCATACCCCAAGTCGACCGGCTCATAGACATCCCGCATCTGCTCCAGGAGGAGGTCTTTTCCGACGATCCCGATATCGGCTGCGCCATATTCCACATAGGTCGGAACATCGGTCGCGCGAACCAGGATGATCTTCACTTTTTTTTCGGGAACATCAAACGTCAGGCGGCGGCTCTCTTCCGAAAGCTCCGCCGGAGCGATTCCGAGCGTATCGAGAAGCGG
>JAHFEM010000177.1:4855-5372 GCA_023248505.1 Nitrospirota bacterium | reverse complement strand
GCTCATCTGGATTGCAGGGATCTCTCTCAGCAAATATTCCTCGGTGGGTGCGCTCTGCGCATTCGCTGCGCTTCCCTTCCTGGCCGTTCTCCTAAAACCAGAAATGAAATTCATCCTCTTCTCCACCATAATTTCAATTTTGGTGTATATTCGACATATGGAGAACATCCAGCGGCTGATTGCCGGTCGGGAGGAGCAGGCCCATCGGAATGAAGGATAAAATCATCTTACTAGGGGTGGTCCTCGTTTTGTGGACCCCCCCTGTCATTTTTGCAGAAGAGCCCCCTCCGGCGGCCCCCCCCGCGGCGTCGGTTCCGGTAGAACCGGCGGCCGCTGCTCCTCCTTCATTTGAAGCTGTTTTAAAGTCGAGCCAAATCAGCGCATTTAAAAACGACCACGGCATCGAGCGATCCGATCTGGCCGCCGGCTATCTTCTCCTGAAAGCGGAGGAAGCGATGTCGAAGGGATCGCTCGCCGAGGCGGAGCAATGGGGGAAAGCGGCCGTCGCGTTCTCCCC
>JAHFEM010000177.1:0-4845 GCA_023248505.1 Nitrospirota bacterium | reverse complement strand
CGGTTCCTCACTTTTTTCTATCCCACCTCGGCTGGGTGAGGAACAAGCTCGATCTTCCCGTGATCGCAGACCACTACGTCGCGGCCCTCAAACTGGCCGTCGGCGATTTCTGGTTTTCTCATTCCGCCGTCGGGACGCTCCTCCTGTTATCCCTTTCGGCGATTCTTCTCACGCTGACGACGTTCCTTCTCTTCTCGCTTTTCTCATACGGTCCGCTTTGGATCCACAAGATCTGCGAGGGCTCGCGAGGATACTTTCATCCGATCTCCGCCGGGCTGCTCTTCGCCGGAATCCTCCTGGCCCCTCTCGTCCTGGGCCTTTCGATCTTATGGTTCATTTTAATTTCGTTCCTGCTTTTCTGGGGATTTTATAGTCTCTCCGAGAAGGGAATCGTCCTTGTTTTCCTGGCGACGATGGGGATATCCCTCTGGAGTCTTCCTCTTCTTCTGGCCTTCTTTACGGCGAAAAGCCCTCTTCTAAATCTGATGGTACGAAACCACCAGGGAGACTTTTTGTGGTCTCCACCCGAGGTCGATCCGGCCGGCTCGGATTGGAGGGGAGCGGTGATCAACGCTTCTTATCAAACTCAAAAGGGGAATTACCGCCAGGCCGAATCCCTTTATCAAAAGGCCCTCGCCGAGCACCCCGGCTCTGAAATGATTTTAAACAATCTCGGCAACGTCTCTTTCTACCTGAAGGAGTATCCCAAGGCGGTCGCGTTTTATCGGCAGGCCCTCACGGCTTCGCCGGAGCTCGTTTCAGCGCATTACAATATGAGCCTCGCCTATCGGGAGATGCTCTCCTTCGAGGAAGGGAATCGGGAATATGAAATCGCCCAAGGGATGGATGCCGGTCGGGTCGAAAGCTACACGCGAAAAAGCGTTCTCTTCCCCGCGTTCCCTTTGATCGACGGGCAATTCACGAGAATCGATCTCTGGCAGGAGGCGTTGATGCCCGATGCGAATCATGCATCCTATGCAGAGAAGATCTGGCAAGGAATGGCGGGAAAGATTCCCCTCAATCGCTCTCCGATTTTTGCCCTCCTCTGGCTCTTTGCGCTGGGGGTTTCCCCGCTCCTATTTGAGCGATTTTACAATGCTTCCTTTTGTATCATCTGCCACAAGGCCATCTGCAAACGGTGTCAGAAAACCATTCTTAGCTACCGGGTCTGCGGGCCGTGCGGAACGCAGTTCAAGTCGATCAAGAGAAGCGATCTCGCGCTCCTGGAGGCCGAGGAAAAGAAAATTCCACGTCAGCTGCTTCCCTTCTTCCTTCTCCCGGGAGGAGGGCATCTTGCGATGAAGCGGGCGGGGATCGGATTCATTTTCCTGATTCTCTTCTATCTCTTCATCAGCGATCTCTTCTTGGGCGAGGTCTTTTTCTCATCCACGCAGTGGCATCTCCAAAGCGCCAAGTGGATCTGGGCTTCCGCCTCGATCTTCCTCTTGTATCTTATTTCAGCGCTCGACCTGATGCGTATCTGGAGCAACGAGTCATGGCATTAGAAGGCTCCATCGAAGAATTCGGGCTTCCGGAAATCTTTCAAATGATTCTCCTCCAGAAGAAGGAGGGGGTTCTGACGCTGACCCGCGAGAAAACCACCCTTCAGGTCCACTTCAATCAAGGGCAGATCATTTCCTCGGGAGATGGGGAGGGCGACGCGCGGCTCGCCGACTCGCTGGTCAAAGCAGAAAAGATCAACACCCAGCAACTCAAGGCGGCGCTCAAAGGGCAAAAAGACCACAACGAATCCCTCGCGGCGGCGCTCGTCGAGTCAGGGCATCTTGCCGCCGAAGAGATCAAAAAACTGAATCGGACCTTCACCGAAGAATCGGTCTTCTCCCTCTTCGAATGGAAATCAGGCAGCTATAAATTCGAGCCGAAAGAGGCCTCGTACGACCCTCAGTTTATCGAACCATTGAGCACCGAATATATTTTGATGGAAGGGGTTCGGCGAACGGATGAATGGCCGTTTCTCAAAAAGAAGATCTCTTCTACCGAGACGGTCTTCAAGGTCATTCAACAAGATCCGATCCCGATGCCCTCCAGCAAGGAACCGGAAAAAAAGAACGAAGACTCCTTCGAGTCGATGGGAAACTCCGAGCCGGAGGAAGAGGAAGGCGCATGGCTTCTCGCGTGGATCGATGGGAAACGGACGGTTCAGGAAATCATTGATCACGCCCAGATGGGCACCTTCCCGGTCTACAAGGCGCTCGGCGACCTTCTCTCTCAAGGAAGAATCAAGTCCACGGGGGAGGGGCTCAAAGACCCAGGCAGAAAAAACCAACTCGTTTCATTCAAAGAGTTGTCGCGACAGCAGCAGATCACGCGGATTGCCTTTAACAGCATCGCCATTGCCGCGCTGGCGATCGCTTCGATTTACATATCCCAATCGGTCTATTCCGCCGTTTCCAGCGCAGTCCAACCGATCTTAGAAGTCAGAGCCCTCCGGGCTGAGCTGGACCGGGATCATCTTCTCTTTGCCCTTGATCTTTACTACCTGAAATACGGCCGCTATCCCGGGTCTCTCCAACAACTCGACTCAGAAGGATTCCTCCGGTCGGGTAGAGAGCGCCGGATCGACCTAACGAAATGGAAGTACGCCTCAAACGAAAGAACCTTTACCCTGACCCACCAGTAACTTTACATAATATACATGCGGCGGCTATACCGCGCTGGAATTGTGTAGGCTTCCCCTCTAAAAGGGGAGTGCCGCTTGATAACTCTTTGGACACCTTGGAAACAAAATTCCCTTCGTCCCTCAGGTCTTTTCCCCTCCGCCCTTAGTAATCTTGATACTAACAAACAAGTTCCCCTGACCGAAGTCTCTCCATCTCCAAGTGACTACAATTTTGATTCTCAAAATCAAAATTGTAGTCACTCGCGAGAAATGTTTGCTCAAGAGTTGGAGTCTTATGGGGATTCGTCGGAACGAAAAAAGGCAGACCGTTATCGTCGATGTGGTACAGATCGGCCTTTGTGGTGCGCTCATTGCGGTAAGAAAGTCATAATCTCATACCGTTGCGGTCTTCGATCATGCGTGCGTTGTGCGAGGGCAAACTCTGTGAAGATGACGAAAAAATATGAGGGGATTATAGCTTCTATGCCTCAGGTCCACGGTTGGCGTTGGGCTTTTATCACTTTCACAATTCGGACTGAGGGTCAATACCGGGAGAGTTTCGATCAGCTCTCGGGTAGCCTTAAAGATCTGTGGGAAAAATTTTTACGTCGTGACAACCGGGGTCAAAATATAAAAGGAAACCGCAAGGGTGTTAAGGTCGCTACGGGGATGGTCTCTTGCGTTGAGTTTGGCCCTTTGACAGGCAATGTTCATGTGCATTGCCTTTATTATGGCCCTTATATTCCGGTCGGCGATACCTATCTTCGGCCTAATGGTAAACGTGTTGAGGCATGGCGACGGGGGGGTATGTCGGCCTCCTCATTGGAGAAGGAAGGGGCGACTTTAATTAAAAAAGGTCTTCGTTCGGAGTGGAAGGCACGAACGGGCGCATTTATTGTTGATATCCGGTCAATCCGGGGTGGTATAAAAAGTGGTCTCAGGGAGACTATCAAATATGCCTCGAAGGGGGGTTCGATGAGTCTGAAGGACGTTAAAAAGCAGGTTGATTTTGAAAGGGCGATGGCCGGTAAACGGCGTATAAGGAGTTTCGGGGTTCTATACGACCCTGAGATAGAGGCGCGTCTGGATGATGGCACGCCGTGGCTAGAATGTGAGTGCGGGTCCCGTGAGTATATCACTGAGGATTCCGTTTTTCGGTCGTCTGCGGATGACTTTGACAAAAGGGGGTTGACATGATTGTTCAGCTTGTAGGACAGGCTATGGCCTTGGGTGAGTATGCTGGAAAAAAGGGGAAGGTCTCGACTTTAGAGGTCTACGTCTCGGGCGAAAATGGAACGCGGGGCGACCTTGTAAGAATGAACCTTCCAGAGAATCTTGGTCCTGAAAAGGTTCAAGCGCATTTGGCAACGCGGGTCTCTATCAAGGCCGATCTCTTTTTCTTTGACAATCGGCCTGGGTGGACCCTCCGGGGGATTCAAAAGGCGTGACTCCAGAGTATTTCAACGAAGTAAATTCAATCGTGGTTGCTGCCCTTTGGGTCGCTTGCTTCGTTGTGGGCTTTCTGTCGGGGAGACTGTGAAGATTAAAAAGGGCGTTGCTGTTTTTATGGCGGTCTTGATCGTTCTCGGTCTTGCAATTCCGACGGATACACAGGCGTTCTTGCCAACGTCTTTGTACCGTGTCGCTGACGCGGGGTCCTTGCTTCTGGCTAAGCGGGCTGCCGTCCGTCAAGCAATCGCGGCGGCAGCTCGTGCCGGGGCTGGTGTTCGTACTGCTTCTCTTGGGCTTCGGCTCGTTACCTCTGGTACTGGTTGGCTCGGCTTGGGTGTTTTGGTCGGTCTCACTGCTTTGGAGTGGTATTACTCGGGGGAAGATCTCAATAATATTTTTAACGAGTCGGGGAGTGAGGACCCTTGCGCCGTTGCTACCGTATCGGGCGTCCTTAAAGCGGTCTCTACTTGCTCTCAACCTACTCTTGGCATCACTGATTCCGAGCAATTTGAGCTATCTATTTCTGGCAATATCACTTGTTACGATAATAGCTTTGATCCCACGGCGGGATCGTTCGTTGTCGATTATCTCTTAACTGCGCGTGCGCATGGAACGCTTCCAGGCTGTGCTTCTGGCTCTTTCAATCTCACAACCTGCGCAAATAATTTCGGCTGGCCTGCTGCGGGTAATGGATGGGGTCGTGCGAACGGTACGGCGTCGGGTGCCTATCAACGTCTCTGTCTGTACCATATGTCTAGTGACGCTTCGACGGC
>JAHFEM010000176.1 GCA_023248505.1 Nitrospirota bacterium | reverse complement strand
TCCTCCTGATGTGGTGAGTGAATAAGGACGCGGGGTTCTGAACAATGACCTCTGGCCTTTGTAAATGCCGGGACCCTCCCTCGGAGAGGCCGACACGCCGGTGAAGATTCACCGGATCGATACGGCTCCCATCATCCCTTGTTCACGATGACCGGGAATATCACAGATGAAATTGATCTTTCCTTTTTTTTGCGGGATAAACGTCACCTTCACTCTTTTTCCGGGGGCCAGCTCGATCTCTTCGATCCCTTTCCCTTCGACGATGATTCCATCCGACTCCATCTCCGTATCGGCCCCTGCAAAGAGATCGCTGACAAACTCGTGCTTCATCTTTCCCTTGTTGATAATCGTCAAGGCAATCGGTCTGCCCGCTTCCAGCATCGGCCGATCGATCGCAAAGCGGAATTCATCGGCTTCCACCCGAACCTCTTGGGGCTTTGGATCAGCTCCGTCGCTCGATCTGTGCGTGATCAAAAGTAATACGGTAGCGGAAAACATCAGGATGATTCTTTTCAAGCGTGAATTGCTCCTTTTTTGAAAGTGGAATCAACGCCACCCGCTTGCAACGGCGGCACTTCAATTCGATCCCGTTTTTTTTCACCTTTGCGACCAGACTTCCACAGAGACAGCGTAAATCCCCTGCGGATACTTTCTCCTCAACCTTCGGCATACACGGCTCCTCTTTCTCTGGAGAAAGGATTCCTCGCTTATTTGGATCGAGAACGGCGGAGGGCGTGAGGTTCATCCTTCCCCTTCTGGAGAGAGCTGTTCGATTTGGCGCAATCCGAACAGAGCCCATAGAGCTCCAACTTATGGCTGTATACGGTAAAGCGATGGGCCTTCGCCACTTTATCTTGGAGCTTCTCGATATCCAGATTCTCAAACTCAATAATTTTCTTACATTGGGTGCAGACCAAATGGTCATGGTGATTGACGTTGTAGGTCAATTCATATCGGGCATGCCCGTCGCCGAATTGCCGCTGCTCCGCTAAACCGCATTCGCAGAAAAGGTTGAGCGTCCGATAGATCGTCGCCAGACCGATCGATGCGTACTGCTCCTTCATCATGCGGTAGAGCTCTTCGGCGGTCACATGGCGCTCCGCCTCGATGAAGGCCCGTAAGATGGCGCTCCGCTCTTTGGTCACTTTCAAATGATGCTTCGAGATATGCTCTTGGAGCAGCGTCTCTTCTTGCTTCATGTCGGCGTCATTTTGAGAATGATTATCAAATTCATTTTCCATCCTAGAAGAGCGCGGGGTTCTTGTCAAGCCTTTTTTAAGGAGACGACTCTCTTTTTCACGCATTTTTCCATACTCCATATGGGCCGATCGGACCTCTTTTAAAGAACGCATCATCCCTTTTGAAAAGAACCGTATGTGTGACCTTTAGCTTCAGATCGACTCTTGTTTGGTCGGAATAAACCGAAAGAGAATGTTGGCTGCTGTGAAGGGTCTGTCCGGAGGGAAGCGCAATCGTGTAGAGGTTTTCAGACCCCTTGAACTGGCGGCCTATGACCGTTGCGGTCCCCTCCGCATGGGGGAGCAAATCGATATCATCAGGGCGGATCATCACCATGACGTCCATCCCCTCCGTAAAGATGGATGCGTTCGGGAAGATTCCGATTTCGGTCGCAGTCTTCCCGTCCCGGATCACGCCGGGAATAAAGTCGGCCTGCCCGACAAAGTCGGCGATAAACGGAGTCGACGGGGTATGATAGACCCACTCCGGCGTATCGCACTGCTCCAGACGCCCGGCGTTGAGAACGGCCACCTTGTCCGCCATGGCAAAGGCCTCCTCGTGATCGTGCGTGACCAGAATGGCCGTACTTCCCGTGCGGCGCAAAATGGCCGCCACTTCCAGCCGCATCTGCGTGCGCATATCGGGATCAAGATTGCTGAACGGCTCATCCAACATGAGCACGATCGGATTTGGAGCCAGCGCCCGCGCGAGGGCCACCCGCTGCTGCTGTCCCCCCGAGAGCTCATGGGGATACCGATGGCTTAGGGACGTCAGTCCGACTTGATCGATGACCTCCTGAACCCGTTTCTTTCGAAGGTCACGATTCAAGCTCCCCAAGCCGAACGCCACATTTCCCTCAATGGTCAAGTGAGGGAAAAGGGCATAATCCTGAAACACCATGCCCACCCCCCGCTTTTCAGGAGGGAGGCAATCATGCGGCCGGCTCACTTCCTGATTGTTCAAAAAAATCTTCCCTTGATCCGGTGTCTCAAAACCGGCAATGAGGCGAAGGAGGGTCGTTTTCCCGCTTCCACTCGGTCCTAAGAGCGCCAGCACCTCGCCTTGATTCACCTTGAAAGAGACCTCATAGACCGCAGGCAATTTTCCACCCGGGTACGTCTTGGTCACTTGAACCAGCTCAATGACCGTCATGAGACCCCTCTCTTTTGCCGAGGGATCGCCCTCTGTAGGAGGATAAGGCCACTCGCAAATGCCATGGCGCTGCGCCGCAAAGAGGGGCGTTCAATCCTGTTTCTATCCCGGACGGAGGAGAGACTCATTAATTCCCCTTGCTCGAATATCGGCTCAACAACAAAATCGGAATAAATCCGGTTAAAACGAGCGCCATCGCCGGCAGGGCTGCGCGTTCCCATTCACCCTCGGAGGTCATCTCAAAAATCCGGACCGACAGCGTATCCCAGCCGAAGGGGCGGGTCATCAGGGTAATCGGCATCTCTTTCATGACGTCCACGAACACCAGGAGCGCCGACGTCAGCAGCCCCCCGCGCAGCATCGGCAGATATACCTTTCGAAGGAGGGGGACGCCGCTGATCCCCAGGCTCCGTGCGGTCTCATCCAAGCTCGGCGTAATCCGATTGACGGCGCTGTCCACAGCGCCGTGCGCAACGGCCAGAAAACGGATCAGGTAGGCCAACAGCATGGCGAGCAAGGTGCCGTTGAGGATAAAGCCGATCTCGACGCCAAAAAGGGTTTTCGCCCACCCGATGATCTGTTTATCGATCCAGATGAGGGGGATGAAAATACCGACTGCAAGCACCGATCCCGGCAGTGCATAACCGAGGGTGGCCAATCGGATGGTCACCCGCGTCATAAGATCATTTCGCAGCCGGCTGGCAGAGACAAGAATCAAGGCGCCTCCGCAGGCAAGCAGGGCGGCCGTCGCCCCCAAAAAAACAGAATGACTTAAGAAGGCCAGGTATCGACTATCAAAATCTTGCCCAAAGACTTGATAGGTCCAGATCGAAAGTTGGCCGACCGGAATAATAAAGGCGATACAAAGGATCAAGACCGCATAGGCCGACGCCATCCAGCCTTGAATTCCCCTGAGCGGAATCCGATCCGCGACGTTGCTCCGTCCGGCTTGTGAAAACCGTTGACGGGAACGTGATTGCTGCTCGATGAGTAAAACGATAAATACGATCAACACCAGGAGTGAGGCGAGTTGAGCGGCCGCGGAGAGGGAGAACAATCCGAACCATGCCTTGTAGATGGCGGTCGTAAATGTATCATAATTAAAGATGGAGACCGTACCGAAATCGGCCAAGGTCTCCATGAGAACAAGCGCCAACCCCCCTGCAATCCACGGGCGCGCCATCGGCAAAGCCACCCTGAAGAATCCGGAGAGTCGCCCGTGGCCGAGCGATTGCGCCGCCTCAATGGCGCGTCTCCCCTGCGTCAAGAAGGCGTTTCGGGCCAGCATGTAAATGTAGGGATACAAGGTCAAGGTCATCACGGTGATGATCCCTCCGGTCGATCGGATTCTCGGGAACCAAATATGATCCACTCCGAACCACGATCGCAGCTGCGTCTGGATCGGGCCTGTAAAATCAAGCAGCCCGATGCTGACAAAAGCAACCACGTAGGGAGGCAGGGAGAGCGGGAGCATGAGGGCCCAATCGAGCCACTTCCTCCCCGGGAAATCGCAGGCGGCGGTCAACCAGGCCAGGCTGACCCCTAAGAACGCGGTTCCAAACGCCACCCCCAGCATCAACCAGAGGGTGTTCGTGAAGAGCGTCATCAGGATGGTATGAACAAAATGCAGCCAGACGTCGTTGGTCTCGGAAAAAACAGAGAAGAGGACAACCCCGAGCGGCGCTAAAACGAGGCCGGCCAGCAGGAGCGCCGCACTTTGCCAGCGGTCGAGAAAAGCGCGCCGGAATGGAACACCCTGTTCAAAGGGCAGCCTGAACGCGGTCGGCTTCATCGCCATACCAGCCCCTCGCATAACATTTATTGGTATCCGGCGCGATCCATCAATTTGACCGCCTCCCCTTGCAACTCCCCCGCTTTGGAGACGTTGATGAGGTTTTGTTTGAATGGGCCCCAGGCCGCCACCCGGGGATCGGGCGCAATCTTCGGATTGACCGGATATTCCATATTGGCATCGGCAAACAGATTCTGCGCCTTCTCCGAGGAGAGCCATTCCAGAAATCTAATCGCCGCCGGCTCGTGCTTGGCATATCGCGTGATGCCGGCGCCGGAAATATTCACATGAACGCCGCTGTCGTTCTGATTGGGCCAGAAGAGGGCGAGCGGCAGATCGGGTTTTTTGACCATCAGGCGTCCGAAGTAGTAAGTGTTCACAATCCCCACGTCGCATTGCCCGGCCGCAATGGCCTGCAATACTTGGACATCATCTGCGAACACATCGGTGGCAAGATTATTCACCCAGGATTTGACCATCTGTTCCGTCTTGGCCTCGCCATACTCATGAATCATCATGGCCACCAGAGATTTGTTGTATACACTTTTTGACGTTCGAAGACAGAGACGCCCTTTCCACTTGGCGCTTCCAAGGTCCTCATAGGTGGAGAGGTCCGACGGTTTTACCTTTTTGGTATTATAAACGAGGGTCCGCGCGCGCACCGATAAACCAAACCAGCGGTTTTCCGGGTCCCGCAGATGCGCCGGGACGTTCCCCTGAAGAATCTTGGAATTGACCGGTTTCAGCAATCCTTCATTGGCCGCCCACCATAAATTTCCGGCATTCACGGTGATGAATAGATCCGCCGGCGTCTGCTCTCCCTCCGCCTTCAACCGCTCAAGGAGAGGTCCCTCTTTATCCGTAATAAATTGGATGCGCGCGCCGGTCTCCTTCATGTAGGCATCAAGAGGGGCTTGATGAGCTGTTCATTCCGGGCGGAATAAACGACGACCTCTTCTGCGGCAAAAGCAGGAGGGGTCGTCGTCGAAGCAACGAATGCCCCCACCAGGAAGAAGGATAAAATAATTCGAAGAAGAGGTTTCCTGAAAGTAAAATTGAAGCTCCCCGCCGCAAGCAGCGGGGAATCTTCGACCCGAAAGGAGAAAAATCTATTTGTATGGTTCGCTTTGCGAACGATGTGGGCGGAGGCTTCGCCATCCATTGCAATCTGCACATTCGCGCGTCTAACCCTCGC
>JAHFEM010000004.1 GCA_023248505.1 Nitrospirota bacterium | reverse complement strand
CGCACGATAAAGGTCTTCGCGAGGACCGGATGGCGGAGATCGCCGAGGAGGTGGTCCGCCTTCGTACAGAGGGGCATGAGATCTTCTTGGTCTCTTCCGGCGCCATCCTCTGCGGGATGGAGAAACTGGGACTCACCCGCCGACCGAAGACCATTCCGCTCAAACAGGCCGCCGCCGCCGTCGGACAGAGCCGTCTGATGTGGGCTTATGAAAAACATTTCGAACGATTCCAAATCAATGTGGCGCAGGTCCTCCTGACACGGGAGGATATCGCCGACCGAAAACGCTTCATCAATGCCCGAAACACCCTCATGACACTTGTCGATCATGGCATTCTGCCGATTATTAATGAGAACGATACCGTGACGGTGGACGAAATCAAGCTGGGCGACAACGATAGCCTCGCCGCGCAGATCACCCACCTCGTCGACGCCTCCCTCTTGGTGATTCTCTCCGATGTCGACGGCCTCTTTACCGGCGATCCGAGAAAGGTCCCGGATGCCGCTTTAATCCCGCTTGTCGAGGAGGTCACCCCCGAAATCGAGCGGATCTCCGGGGAGCCGGGGCAGATCAGCGGCACCGGCGGAATGGCCACCAAGGTCCATGCGGCGAAAAGCGTCGCAGCTTACGGTGTGACCACCTTGATTCTAAACGGAACCGTCCCAGGTTTAATGAAGCGGGCCTTCCAGGGAGAGTCGATCGGAACCCTCTTCCTCCCCAAGCCGGTCCGTCTCTCCTCCAAAAAACATTGGATCGCTCACTCCCTGAAGGTCAAAGGAGAGGTGACCCTGGATGCCGGCGCAGTCGAAGCGATTTTAAAGAAAGGGAAGTCGCTCCTTCCTTCCGGAATCCGCGAGATTACCGGGAAATTCGACGTCGGAGATGCCATCCGATGTCTCTCTTCGGAGGGGAAAGAAATTGCAAAAGGCTTGACGAACTATGGCTCGTCTGAGATGATATTGATCAAAGGAATCCACTCCTCCCAAATCGAAAAGGTGCTCGGCTACAAATCGACCGACGAAGTGATTCATCGGGACAACTTGGTGATTCTCAATGGGGCTTAAGGAACAACTCAGAGAGCAGGCACAGCGAGCGAAAACGGCCGCCCGAAGCTTGGCGAAGTGCTCCTCCGAGGTCAAAAACCGCGCGCTGCTTGCCATGGCCGAACGCTTGGAGCGCGAGACGGCCGCTCTCCTGGCGGAAAACGCAAAGGACCTGGAAGCGGGGAAAAAGAAAGGGCTCGCCGGTCCCCTCTTAGAACGGCTGACCCTCACCCCCAAGCGAATCGGAGAGATGGCGGCCGGGCTGCGGGAGGTGGCCGCTCTCCCCGACCCCGTCGGAGAGGTCTTGAAGATGATCCGCCGTCCCAACGGCATTCAGGTCGGCCAGATGCGGGTCCCGATCGGCGTGATCGGAATTATTTACGAATCTCGCCCGAACGTCACCGCCGATGCGGCGGCCCTCTGCGTCAAATCGGGAAACGGCGTGATCCTCCGGGGCGGCTCGGAGGCGATCCACTCCAACCTGGCCATCGCCCGCCTGTTGGAGGAAGCCGGACGCGATGCCGGGCTTCCCCCGCATGCCGTCACACTGGTCGAAACGACCGATCGCCAGGCGATTTTCGATCTTCTCACCTTCGACGACTTAATCGATCTGATCATCCCACGCGGAGGAGAAGGGCTGATCCGGACCGTCGTCGAACACTCCAAAATTCCGGTGATGAAGCATGACAAAGGGATTTGCCACACTTTTATAGACGAATCGGCCGATCTTCGGATGGCCGAAGAGATCTGCCTGAACGCCAAAGTTCAGCGCCCTTCGACTTGTAACGCAATGGAAACCCTCTTAGTCCACCGGAAGATCGCGCCGTCATTTCTCCCCAAGATCGCCAAGCGCCTCCAAGAGGCCGGGGTGGAGATACGAGGCTGCCCGGAGACAGTGAAACTCTTGGAGGGGCCGCCGAGGCCCAAGATCACCCCTGCCGATGAAGCAGATTGGAAAACCGAATATCTCGACCTGATTCTCTCGGTGAAAGTGGTCGACTCGATCGACGCCGCCATGGAGCATATCGTCATTTACGGATCGCAGCATTCCGAGGCGATTGTTACGCAGGATTACGCGCATGCCATGCGATTCTTGAACGAGGTCGATGCCTCCGCCGTCTTCGTCAACGCCTCGACCCGCCTGAATGATGGATTTCAACTCGGCCTGGGCGCTGAAATGGGAATCTCGACCAGTCGGATCCATGCGCGCGGCCCGATGGGCCTCGAAGCGCTCACCTGCACCAAATTTATCATCTTCGGGGATGGACAGATTAGGAAATAAGCGGTTAGCCGTCAGCAGTCAGCCCTCAGCCAAAAAAGATAAAACTTGGAATTGAGGTTTCGCTGACCGCTGAATGCTGAGCGCTGAAAGCGGACTTATGCGTATCGGCCTTTTAGGAGGCACCTTCAATCCAATCCATCACGGCCATCTCTCCGTTGCCGAGGCGGTTCAGAAAAAACTTCACCTCGATCGCATTCTGTTTATCCCCTCAGGAAACCCGCCCCATAAAAAGGAAGCGATCCCGCCGGCGGAGCATCGGCTGGAAATGACCCGGCTGGCCCTTTTGAACCATTCCGATTTCGAACTTTGCGATATCGAAGTCAAACGACCGGGCAAATCATATTCTGTGGAGACGATATCAGAGCTGAAACACCGCCGCCCCGACGACCGGCTCTTCTTCATTATCGGAACCGATGCCTTTTCCGATCTCCCCACCTGGCGGGAGCCCGAACGCCTCTTGTCTCTCTGCGATTTTGTGGTGGTTTCCCGCCCCCATCATCCTTTTTCCGCGCTCCCCGATATCGGCCCTTTTCGAAAGACCAACCTCCCCATTCTGCATGAACTCGACCAGAAGCAGGGAATGGCCACCCTTCCGCTCACAGCAAAAACGTCCATTCACTTTGTCTCCATCCCTCCCAACCCGATCTCAGCCAGCGAGATCAGAAGGCGGCTTGCGGCCGGGAAGGAGACGAAAAATCTCTTGCCTGAACCGGTGGCGTCATATATAATTAAAAACAAAATCTATGTTACCCCGTGAGGCAGGCCCTTACCGGAAGTGTTCCGCTCAAGAAAGAGGACAACGATTCCTAAGGATTCAAAGAAGCCACGTTCGAAGAAACCAACTTGGGATGCCAAGGCAAAAGCCCTTCTGATTGCATCGGTCGCCCAATCGAAAAATGCTGAAGAAATCATTATTTACCAAGTCGGCGAACTGACCTCCCTCGCCGACTTTTTTGTCATTTGCTCCGCGGAATCGGAGCCTCAAATCCGAGCCATTGTCGATGGGGTTCATGAATCTCTTTCGAAGAAGGGATCCCATCCGCTTGGGATCGAAGGCCGCGAGGCGAGTTTTTGGGTTCTCGTCGACTACAGCGATGTCATTCTCCACATCGTTAAAAAGGAAGCGCGGGAATTTTATAGCCTCGATCGACTCTGGGGAGACGCCCCTCAGCTCCCGCTTTCTTCCTCTGAATTAGAAGGGCCTCCCAGCGAAAAAAGAAAGAAAGGACGGGTAAGATAATTTATGCCTCTCCTCATCCTCATTTTCTTCGCCTTCATCGGTACTGTCGGCTATCTCGCTCAACTCAACCCGGGAAGGGTCACCTTCTTCATTACGCACCAGACCTCCTTTGAGATGCCGGTCACCGCACTGATTCTCTTTTCCACCGCCTTCGGCGGTCTCCTCGTCATCCTATCCGCCGGCATCCGCGAGACCAAAAACCTCTTCCTCAACTGGAAATACGCCCGGATACAAAAGAAAGAAGCCCAGGTCGAGACCTACTATACCGAGGCGGTCAACGCCTTTCTCGGAAAGCGATATCGGGACGCCACCCTTCTTTTCCAGAAGGTCCTGGCGCTGAATCCGAATCATGTCAGCAGTCTTCTGCGGCTTGGGAAAATTCAGCGGATTGAGAAAAACTTCAATGAGGCGATCCGGCTTCACCGGAGGGCGCGCAGCCTGGATGAGCAGAACATCGAGGTCCTCCTCGCCCTCTCGCGCGATCTTGAAGAAGCGCAGAGATTCGAGGAGTCCATCCAACATCTTAAAGAGACCCTTCACCTCGATGAGACCAATGTCGCGGCGCTCACGCGGCTTCGCGATCTCTATATTCGGCTTCAGCAATGGGAAGAAGCCCATCCGATTCAAGAAAAGATTTTGAAGCTGCCGCTCTCATCGGGCGCAAGCCAAAAAGAGCGCGTCGTTTTCCTCGGAATCAAATATGAGATCGGACGGCTCTTTCTGCAACGGGAGCAGAAAGAGATCGCCCGGCGCTACTTCAAAGGGGCCATCAAGCTGGATAAGGGATTCTTGCCGGCCTACATCGGCATCGGCGAAGTCCATCTGAAAGAAGGAAAAACCGAGCTCGCCGCAGCCTTGCTCGAAAAGGCCTACGAGATGACGCACCATCAGATCTTGCTTCATCGTCTGGAAGACCTCTACCTGGAGATGGGGGAGCCGGAGAAAATCCTTCAAGTCTATCGGAAAGCAATCGACAAGGACCGCCACAACACTGTCCTAAAGTTCTACCTTGGAAAGCTGTATTATCGACTCGAAATGATCGATGACGCCCTTGAGACCTTGGCCGAAATCGACGCCCATGTCGAATACTTCCCGGATCTGCATAAAATTCTGGGGAATATTTATATGAGACGGAGAGAGCCCGAGGCGGCGGTGGAGGCCTTCAAAAAGAGCCTCCAGCTGAAGAAGCGGGTCTTGGTCCCCTATTACTGCGCCGAATGCGATTATCACACGATTGAATGGTCGGGACGATGCGGCCGGTGCGGTCGTTGGAATACTTATCAGGCGAATCCGATCTTGGTCGATAAGGCCCATAAGAAGGCCCTCTCCGAAACCCCTTATTCAACCCCACACCCTCGGGAAATTATCTAGCATCCCACAGACCGAAACCGGTCGTCCTGAACTCCGACGATTCCAGTCAGGCAGCCGTTCCATCGCGAAGGGGTCTTTACTATTTCGATTATAGAAATTCAGAGCAGAGGATGGATGACCCGACGGGAGACCCTACACGGCTCATACAAGCCTGCCGGTTCCGTTCACTCAACCTTTGAATCCCGGCTTTTCCGAACGATAAGGATTAGAACCACCAGGGGGGCGGGCTCTCTTTCGATTTCAGGTAACCTTGTAAGATATCTCTTCTTGCGACCACACCCATCAAAGCGCCGGCCTTATCCACCACCGGCACCCGGATCAATTTCTTCTCTTGAAGCAATTGGATAATTGCGTCAGAAAGAGTATCTTCGGTCACGGAGATCGGATTCGCCGTCATGATCTCTTCCGCCGTCACCTTCTCCAACTCCCGCCCGCTTCTGATCGCCTTCAGCAGATCGAATTCACTGACGATTCCAACCAATTTTTTCTCCTGATCCACAATGGGGACACTGCCGAATCCTCCCATGGTGATCGCGGTTGCGAGCTTATCGCCGGTGGCGCTCTTCGGGTAGTAATAAACATCGGTCTGCATGAACTGGGCGGCCGACATCTTCTTGAAGTCTTCTCCCCCCACCATATAGTCGACACGTCTCATAAGTCGATCCTCCGTGCTTGCGATGTTTATTCTATCAACTAATCAATCCGAATAAAAGCCCTATCCAACGGGACGCATCGCTTAAGCCTCTCTCCACGACTTCCTTCTGCACGTTTCTGAACGAGATCGGCTCATTTGGCGTCCTGATTGACCTCTTTGATCGTCGCCGCTTCCGCACAGTCTCTTCCGCGCCTCTTGGCCTTGTAAAGAGCGTAATCGGCGCATTGCACAACCTGATCCATCTGTTTCAGATCGGGATCAGGCAGCGAGACAATCCCGATGCTCAAGGTGATCCGCTCTCCCTTTTTCATCTCTTTGAGGCGGAGTTGTCTCACATGTTTGAGAATTCGTCCGGCTGCCTTTACGGCGTCGTCTCCCTTTTGCTGAGAGAGGAGCACGGCGAATTCATCGCCTCCATAACGCGCAATGGTATCGCTTCCTCGTATTTGCGCCTGAATCGTCTGCGCGGTCTCCTTCAGAATCATATCTCCGACATCGTGACCATAGGTATCGTTGATGGTCTTAAAATGATCGACATCGATCATCAGACAGGCAAACGGCGTATCATAGCGTCGGTAGCGCTCGAACTCTTGCGCCAAAACCTCTTCGAATCGCCTTCGGTTAAAGAGACCGGTCACCGGATCGGTAATCGCCATTCGCTCGAATTTCCGCATCAGCTCCTCATACTCCGTATTCTTCTTCTGCAGCTGATCACGAAGCATCTTCTCATGGAGAACGGAGGCAATTCGCGCCTTCAGCTCCGAATCATCAAACGGCTTAGTTACATAGTCGCTGGCCCCCTCTTCGAGCCCGGCGACCCGTTCTTTGACTTCCGTTCGAGCGGTCAACATAATGATTGGAATCGATTGCGTCTCAATGTTCAGCTTCACCCATCGGCAGACCTCCTTTCCCGAAATATCGGGGAGGATCAGATCCAACAGAATCAGGTCAGGGTGATCTATCTTGATCGCCTTGATTCCCTGCATTCCCGTCTCCGCCACCAGGACCTCATGGCCTTCCTTTTGTAGCAGCGCCTTGAGATGTTTTACCTCAAACGGGCTATCATCGACAATAAGGATCTTGGACATGACTCTCCTCGCCCTGTAAAGTGAAGTTGAATCTGAGCCAAAGATACCACAGCGCATTGATCTGTCAAGAAAATGGAGCGCCTGAGACGGCCCTTCGATCAAGAAGAAAACATCCCTCAAAAAGATAGCAAGCCGACCGTTCATCGACTGGGCCGGATCGAACGCCTTCGCTTTTTTTGGGGGGGGGACTTCCAAGTTGCGAAGGGGTTCTGTATAATCATCCCAGGAGTGAGTCATCATGCGGACCATCGAAAAAGACATGATCCTTCGGGAACTGGAGAGGAAGTCCGACCATCCCCTTCTTCTAAAAGAATTGATGCAGGCCCTCACCCTGAAGAAGGAGGAGCGAAGAGAGATCAAGAAACTCCTCCGGAAAATGATCCAGGAGGGGGAGATTATCAAAACCCGCGGCAACCGTTACGGCCTTCCTCAGAAGATGAACCTGGTGATCGGCCGCCTGAAGGGACATCGTGATGGATATGGGTTTGTCATTCCCGAAACGGAAGGAGAGCCCGATATCTTCATCGCAGCCAAGAAGATCGAAGAGGCGATGCACGGCGACCGCGTGGTCGCCCGCATCGAAGCAACCAAGCCGGACGGACGGCGAGAGGGGCGCGTCATCCGGGTCTTGGAGCGGGCCCGAAAACAAATCGTCGGCCGGTTTGAGCAGGGAAAGACGGTCGGCTTCGTCATCCCCGCCGACAAGCGGATCACCCAGGACCTCTATGTGACCCCCGAAAAAAGCCTCTCGGCCGAAACAGGCCAGATCGTCCTGGCCGAGATTCTCGCTTATCCGACCAAGAACCGAAATCCGGAGGGAAAGGTCGTCAAGATTCTGGGCCACGTCGAAGATCCCCGGATCGACACCGTGATGGTTGTTGAGTCGTACGGCTTCACGCGCGACTTCCCGGAGGATGCGGCGCTGGAGGCCGGCAAGATCAAAGAGTCGGTCACCGCCCAGATGCGAAAGGGGAGGCAAGACCTTCGTGATCTGCCGACCGTGACGATCGATGGGGAACGGGCGCGCGATTTCGACGACGCCATCTCAATCGAAAAAACCCGTTCGGGCTTTCGCCTCTGGGTCCACATCGCCGACGTCTCTCATTATGTCCCGGCAGGGTCGGCCCTCGATCGGGAGGCGTACCAGCGGGCGACGTCGGTCTATTTCCCCGACGCGGTCTTGCCGATGTTCCCGGAGAAACTCTCCAACGGCATCTGCAGCCTCAATCCGAAGGAAGATCGCCTGACGATGACCGCCGAAATGACTTTCGACGCCGAAGGCCGGCGGGTCGACTATAAACTTTACGACAGCGTGATCCGAAGCGATGAACGGATGACCTACACCGCCGTCCGGCAGATCCTGGTGGATCGCGATGAGAAGGTGCGGGAGCGGTATGCCGCGCTGATCCCTCAATTCGAAATGATGGAACGGCTTGCCATGCAGCTGCGGAAGAACCGGCTGGCGCGGGGGAGTCTCGACTTTGATCTTCCGGAACCCGAGATCATTTTGGACCTGACGGGGGAGACGATCAACATCATCCGGAGCGAACGGAATGTCGCGCACCAGCTTATCGAAGAGTTCATGCTCGCGGCCAACGAGACGGTCGCAGAACATATGACGGCGCTGGAAGTCCCCTTCCTCTATCGAATCCACGATCCGCCGACCCCCACCCGGATCTTCGAATTCAACGAATTGCTCAAAACCTTCGGTCTGATCCTACGCGATATCGAAAAGATCCGCCCCAAATCTCTCTCCAGCATCTTGGATGTGGTGAAAGGGCGACCGGAAGAACGCCTCATCAATCAGATTCTCCTTCGATCGCTGAAACAAGCGAAGTATTCCTCCGACAACCACGGCCACTTCGGACTCGCCTCCGAGGAGTATACCCACTTCACCTCTCCGATCCGCCGCTACCCCGATCTGGTGGTTCACCGTCTCTTAAAGAAGGTGCTTCATCATCGAATGTCCCAAGACGAGCAGGACGAGTGGGCCCGCCGCCTTCCCGAAATCGGCAAGCACACTTCCGAGCGGGAGCGCCAATCGATGGAGGCGGAGCGGGAGGTGATACAGCGCAAGAAGGTCAAGTTCATGTCGGACAAGGTCGGCGAAATCTACAATGGCTTCATCTCCGGCGTCGCCGCTTATGGTCTCTTTGTCGAGCTGGAGAGCTACTTTGTAGAAGGATTAATCCACGTCAGCAACCTCCACGACGACTATTACATCTACGATGAGAAGCTACACGCCCTCCTCGGAGAACATCATCGCCGCACCTTCCGGCTGGGCGACCCGATCCAGGTCCGCGTCGAACGGGTCGATCTGGAGAGCTGGCAGATTGATTTTGGGATGATGGAAGAGGAAAAGCCGCGCCAACGGAAGCGACGGTCGAGATAAATTCCTCCGGCGTACGATTTTCCTAGAAAAAGCAAGATATAAAACTAAAATAGAAAACTTGGAGGTGTTCTGTTATAGAGCGGCCTATAGCCGCCCATGAACCTGTTGAAGCTGCCGGCGGCAGTCGTCGGCTCCTTGAAACAAAATCGCCTGCATTTCAAGGCGTCGCGCGCTCTCCACATTGGGAAGATGATCATCGATGAAGACGCTGGCAGAGGGAGCCAGCCCAAAGCGCGAGAAGAGGTGGTGGAAGATCTCGGCGTCCGGCTTGATCATTCGAACGTGCGCCGAGATCACGAGCCCTTTGAACTTTCCCCAAAAATCATATCGTTTCTGAAGATAGGCGAAGACATTGATCTGCATGTTCGACACACAATAGAGATTCATCCCTTCCTTCGACAGCTCTTCTAAAAGCGCAAAGGTCGGCTGAATGGGGATGAGGGTCTCTCTCACCGTATCCATCAGCACCGTCATCTCCGAAAGGGGCCGTCCCGTTCGCTGCTGGAATAACCGGACCGCCCTCTCCTCGTCGAGCGTCCCTTTATCGAGCGCCAGCCAATCGGGATGCTGAAACACCTCCTTCTTGACGAGAGCCTGTGTCTCTGGGTCCTCTGGGTAAAGCCGCGCTAAGATTTGATCGGGCTTCCACTCCAGCAAAACCCCGCCGAGGTCGAAAACAATGTTGCGAATGGAACGGTCCATCAAGCCTCCATCACCGGATTAATTTCGCCCACCGCTCGAAGACAATCCCCCCGATCTTTCTAAGAGAAGGGAGATGGTCGGGGATCTTACCAATCATCTCCCCCCCATCGACCCGGCTCTCTTTGAGCTCCTCGGGAAAAGCGCCCGCCATTTCGCGGATGATCTTCTCGGTCACTTCCATATGAAATAAAAATCCGTAGGCATTGGGTCCATAGCGGAAGGCCTGCTGTTCGGTCTGCGCCGATCTGGCCAACGGAACCGCTCCTTCGGGAAGCTGAAAAATATCGCCATGCCAATGGTACGCGGTGAAGACCGGTTCGATCCCCCTCCAGAGTCGATCGGTCTGGGCCTCTTTTGTCAGCTGCACCGGATGCCATCCGATCTCCTTCCTCTCCCCCGGCGTGACCGCGGCTCCCAAGGCAGCCGCCAAGAGCTGGCTTCCCAGGCAGACCCCCAAGATCGGTTTTTCCTCTTTGAGAACCTGTTCGATCAACCGCATCTCGTCGGAAAGGAAGGGATACCGCGGATGATCGTATACCCCCATCGGACCGCCCATCACAATGAGCCCCGATGCATCTCCCATCCCCTTGGGGACAGGCATCCCTTCAAAGGGTCGGATGTATTGAACGGAGACCTTCGCCGCCTCCAAAATATCGGCCATTGTCCCCAACGTCTCACAGGCAATGTGTTGCAGCACCCAGACCTTTGACATCGACTCGTTGTCTTCGTTAATCGGGGGTATTGAAAAACGCTTCGTCTGTCATTCCCGGATGTTTAATCGGGAATCTCGTTCTTAGATCCATGGTTCCTGGATTCCCGCTTTCGCGGGAATGACGAACTCATTCGACTCCGACCCCAGCATATCCCAGCCCGGATGAATCCAGGATGGCAATCTTTAGCACTTCCGCGCAAAAGCTGCAACCCTAACCGCGATCCGATGGGCTCTTCGCCGATCGATACCCCCAGATATAGACTATTTTTTCTTTACTTTAACCCAAACCTATGTTATGAAGAAATGATTTTTCTTGTTGTTTGGAGGTCTCCGTTTATCTTGATGGACCGATTCGAGATTGAGGATCGATCCCCCATGAGGCCGGGTATTTCCTTCCCCTCCCCGGTTCGTTCCACCCCTTTTCACTCCAATTCATTTTTTGATCACTTGAGGATGAACAGATGCGTCTTAAGAAATTAGAGGTTTTCGGATTCAAATCGTTCTTCGATAAAACAGTGGTGACCTTCCAGCCCGGCATCAACGCCATCGTCGGGCCGAACGGCTGCGGAAAGAGCAATATCGCCGACGCCATCCTCTGGGTGCTCGGAGAGCAGAGCGCCAAAAACCTCCGCGGCGAGAAGATGGAGGATGTGATCTTCAATGGGACGGAGCAACGCAAAGCGCTCGGGATGGCGGAGGTGTCCCTGACCTTCGGCGACATCGACAATGAGCTTCCCCCTCCTTATTCTCCCTACGCCGAGCTCACCGTCAGCCGGCGGCTTTTCCGTTCCGGAGAGAGCGAATACCTTATCAACAAGACCACCTGCCGATTGAAGGACATCCGCGATCTTCTCATCGACACCGGCGCCGGATACCGCGCCCATACCATCATCGAGCAGGGGAAGGTCGATGATCTCATCTCCGCCTCCCCCATGCAGCGGCGGGAGATCGTCGAAGAGGCGGCGGGGATCGCCAAATATCGCCTTCGAAAGGCGGAAGCCCTCCGCAAACTCGAAGCGACGGAGCAGAACCTCACCCGGGTCCGGGATATCATCGGCGAGATCAAGCGGCAGATCAACTCCCTCGACCGACAGGCCCGGAAAGCGGAAAAGTATCAAAAGCTCAGGGAAGAGCTCCGCTCGCTCGAGCTCTGGGTCGCACGCGCCGAATGGGAACAGTGGACACAGACGCGCAATCTGCTGGAGCAGGAAGAAAAAGCGCTGCAAGAGACGGCCGCCGGCGAAGAGCATCGCCTGGCCGGGCTCGATCTGAAGCAAGCCGAAACCAAGCTTGTCTTAACGGAGCAGGAGCAAGCGCTGGGACAGATTAAAACGCAGGTCTTCGAGATCGAGGGAAAGATCCAGCGGCTGGAGGGGAAGATCGAGACGATTCGCGCCCAGCGGAAGGAATGGAGCGAGACCGAAGCGCACAACCAGCAGGAGATCGGGGAGATCCGGCAGGCCGACGCCACGTTGACAGCGGAAGAAGACCTCCTTGAGAAAGAGCGGGAGGAGATCGAGCGGGAGCAGCCGGAGCGGGAACGGCTTCTCACCGAACGGCAGGAGGAATCGAACCGTCTGGAAGGAGAGCTGAACCGCGAGATCGCCCGCCTGGAGCAGGAAAAGGTCGTTCTCTTCGAGCTGGCGTCGCGGCTGACCCAGGCGAAAAACAACCTCCTCCATATTGAATTGCGCAAAGAAGACATCATCAAGCGAAAAGGCCGCGGCGCCCAAGAGTTGGAGACGGTCCAGGGGAAAAAGCGGGAGATCGAAGAAACCGCCGAGCGGCTGAAGGGACAGTTGGAGCAGACGCGGTACCTGCTCTCGGAAAAGAGCGCTGCCCAGACCGCTGCCACAACCCGTCTGAGAGAGACGGAGGCCGACCTAAAAGCCCAATCGACCCGGCTCTCCCAAGCGAAGGAAGAGTGGGCCGCCCTGGCCGCCCAGCTTGCCTCCCGCGAAGGCTTCTACAAGGGGCTTCTCGGCCCCGGGACGGAGAGCCTTCTCGTTCAACTTCAGGGACTTCATGGCATGGTCGCCGATTTCATCGACGTCCCGCCTCCCTATGAAAAAGCGATCGAAGGGGTGCTCGAAAGCCGTCTGCGCGGGATTATTGTGGAAGGGCATGCCGAGATCAAGCAGGGAATCGATCACCTCCGGCAGGCTCAGATGGGAAGGGGAACCTTCTTTCCGCGCCAGCCCCGCGTTGGGAAAGAAACCCTCTCCCCTCTCGAAGCGGGTCAAGAGGGGGTCATCGGACGGGCGCTCGATCTGGTCGCCTGCCGTGAAGGGTATGAATCCCTTGTGAATGCCCTCCTCGGAGAGGTGGTCCTGGTTCGCGACCTCGACGTCGCCCTTCACCTCTGGAATACCGTGTCGGCTCCGGCCGTGTGGGTCACGCTGCAAGGAGAGGTCTTGGATCCCTCCGGTGCGGTGACCGGGGGGGAGCGAGGCGAGACCGGTCTTCTCGAACAAAAGCGCGAGATCAAATTGTTGTCCGACCAGATGGACCGGCTCCACGCGGAGATGCGGCGGCTGGACGAGGAGATCGCCCAGAACCAGGAGATCCTCCATCTGACGCGGCAGGAGATCGAGATGCTGACGTCGGAGATCCGATCGCTCGAGATGCAGCAACTGCATGAGCAAAAAGATTTTAGCACCTCGCACGTGGAGATCGATCGCCTGCAGAACGCCCTTCAAACCGTTCTCTTTGAACAGGAAGAAGGGACAAAAGAAGAGCGGGAGCTCTTGCAGCAGGAGGAGGGGGAGCGGAATCGGATCGCCGAAGCACTGCGCCTCAAAGAGGAAAAAGAAGCCGAGATTGTCCGCCAGCAGGAGCAGGTCGAAGCGCGCCGGCAAGGTTTGGGAGGAATCAAAGAAGAGGTCGTCCGGTTCAAGATGGAAACGGCCTCTCTCAAAGAGCGGCATCGGCACCTGCTGGAGAAGCGCGATCGGGTCGACAGAGCCAAAGAGGAGCTCGCCCAGCGCTTGATCGAGAAAGAGCGCCTCCTCGCCTCGCTGAAAGAAAAGTGGCAGATCGCCGAGGCCGAAGAGGCCGAAACGACAACGGCCATTTCGCAGGCGATGTCCGAACGGGAAGAGAGGGTCGCCCTGATTCGAGAGAAGACCGAGGCCCACGCCGCCGTCCTGGGGCAGCTGCAGCAGGTCGAGCAGGAGATCCACCAACTCCGATCGCAGCTGGACCAAACGCAGAAATCGCTTCAAGAGCGCGCCCTCCGAAAGATCGAAGCCCAGATGACGCAGGAGAAGATCCGGGAGGCGATCTTCATGAACTATCAGATCGAGATCGCCGAGGCCGTTCCTTCCCCCCCTTCTTCGGAAGAGGGCGAATGGACGATGGAGCAGGCGCGCGAGCGGGCCGCTGCACTCCGCCGCTCGCTCGACGACATGGGCCCGGTGAACATCGGCGCCATCGAGGAATACCGCGAGCTGGAAACCCGCTACCAGTTCCTCACCTCGCAAGAAACCGATCTGACCACCTCGATGGAGAGCCTTCGGCAAGCGATCGCCAAGATCAACAAAACCACGCAGAGCCTCTTCAGCGAGACCTTCGTCCTCCTCAACGAGAAGTTCAAAGAGGTCTTCGTCTCCTTCTTCGGGGGGGGCAAGGCGGAGTTGGTGCTGCTCGACGAGGCCAATCCGCTCGAATCAGGCATTGAGATGATCGCCCAGCCCCCCGGCAAAAAGCCGCGGAGCATCACGCTTCTCTCCGGCGGAGAGAAAGCGTTGACGGCGATCTCCCTGTTGTTCGCGACCTTCTTGATCCATCCAAGCCCTTTCTGCTTGCTCGACGAGATCGACGCCCCGCTCGACGAGGAGAACACGCGCCGGTTCACCCTCGCGGTCAGCAAGATGTCGCAGCAAACGCAGTTCATCGTGATCACCCATAACAAGCGGACCATGGAGATCGCCAACGTCCTCTATGGCGTCACCATGGAGGAGATCGGCCTCTCGCGGCTGATCTCGGTTAATCTCAATGAGAAAGAGGGGACGAATGGGAATGGACACCCGGTCGAGACACCGGTCGCCTCCGATTCGATCTAACTTTTTTCAATTCGATCAGCGATGATGGAGGAAGGGAAAAAGATGTCAGCAGAAGAGTCGGCCAACATCGTTCGAGCGCATTACAATGCCTTCAACAAGCGCGATTTCGGCACCGGGGCGACCTTGGTCGATCCGAAAGCGCAGTGGACCAATGTCCCCTTCGGGACCACCTATCAGGGACCGGATGGTTATCAGCAGTTTTTGAAGATGTGGACGACCGCGATGTCGGATGCCAGCGTTGAGATCACGAACTTGATCGCCTCGGGCGATTGGGTGGCGGTCGAGTTTACCGGCAAGGGGACCCACCAGTCGGGTCCGTTCGCCGGCCCCAAAGGGCCGATCCCGCCGACCGGGAAGGCGATCGACCTCTCCTTCTGCGAAATCTTCAAGATCAAAAACGGCAAGATTGCCCTCGCCCGCCTCTACTTCGACGCCGCCACCCTGATGCGGCAGCTGGGATTGACGCCGTAGGCCGCGTGGTAGTGGAGTGAAGGATGCCCTACCTGTCTACAAGAAGAATGTCAATCACATGCGTCCACCCGTCGCCGCAAACGAAAATATTCATTCCGCATTAGTGATAGTGACGTTGATAATGGGGCTCGACCATCATCTTTGTCGGCTCAAATACCTGAGAGACGCAGCCAAACATCCGACCCCTCTACCTTCTTGGCCCACGCATTACAAATAATTGAGAATTTCCAATCACGATTGAAGCTCCCCGCCGCAAGCAGCGGGGAATGTGCAGATACAAATCGGGTACGAAGTACCTCCACTCACATCGCGAAGCCATCTTCGACCCGAAAGGAGAAAAAATCTATTTGTATGGTTCGCTTTGCGAACGATGTGGGCGGAGGCTTCGCCATCCATTGCAATCTGCACATTCGCGCGTCTAACCCTCGCCCCAAGGGGGCGGGGAATGCGACGCGCGTGCGTGTTCAAATGCTGATCGCGGTATCCCGCTTTGGCGAATGATTGAGAGGATAGTGCCAATTTTGATTTCCGGATGGTTTGGAACGGGGACAGTAACGGTTGTTCCTTGATGGCGACGCTGCATGACGATATGGCTTCCGCGCGACGGGCCTCAATGAACCATGTCTTTCAAGAATGCGGCCTACTTCCAGGCCTGAAAGGACTCGAAGCCTACCCATGCGCCGCTTCAAATCGCGATACGTAGATCTGGCTGTGAAGGCGCTGCTTCAGCTCTTTTGGATCTGCGGTCTCCAGAAAAAGTTCCACCGCTTCTTTTAAATGAGCCGTCGCTTCCTCCAAAAAGCCGCTGCCCCCTTCCCGAGGCCAGCGGCTTTGAGCTAAACAAGGTCAGGCCGCCTTCGGCTGAAAGCGCCGCTGATAGGTTTCGGTCGCAACGAGTTCCCGGAACTTCGTCAGCGGAATCGCCCAGCGCTTCTCCAGCTCCGGAATGTCGACGCTGTAGCCGACCTCGTTGAACCACCGGAACATCACCCCGAAATCGTGTCCGAAGACTTTCTCCGCCTGCTCCATCGGAAGGGGCTCGTACTCAATCGGCTTGCCGATCT
>JAHFEM010000175.1 GCA_023248505.1 Nitrospirota bacterium | reverse complement strand
TTATTATCTCTGGCCGTTAAGATTTCTTGAACCTTCTTGTATCGGACCGTTCCCTTTTTGTCGACAATCACCGTGGCCCGTTTCCCGATATTGGCGTCTTCCAGAAAGAGTCCATAATTTTTGACCGCCTCGCGTTTCATATCGGAGAGCAGCCGATGCTTCAGCCCGAGCGCATCGGCCCACGCTTTGTGCGACCAGGTTGAATCGATGCTGACGCCGAAGACTTCCGTTTCTTTGTCGGCGAATTTGGGAAGATCGTTCGTGAAACACTTGTTCTCGTTCGTACAGACGGGGCTCCAGTCTAAGGGGTAAAACGCAAGAACCACATTCTTTTTTCCTCGAAAATCGCTGAGCTTTACGTCTTTTTGGTCCTGATCTTTCAAGATAAAATCGGGGGCTTCGTCACCCACCTCGATCTCTTTCGGCATGCGCTTCCTCCTCTTTTCGTAAACAGAATTCAAATCGGCAGACGATCATCTTTAACACAGGGGTCGGAAGGGTGTCAACCAGTTTATACACAGAGGCGAACCCTTTCGCGTCGGACCGATTCCCTATCGGAATGGAGAATGACGGCTATAGACCGCGGCAGCAGATTTCGGCCTGCTTAACATCTTCGGGGCTTCCGATGATCAGCGGAACTTTCTGATGGAGCTTTTCCGGCTTGATATCGAGGATCGGATGATTTCCGGTCGTCGCCTTTCCTTGGGCCTGTTCGATCACGAAGGCGAGCGGGGCCGCCTCGTAGAGCAAACGAAGTTTGCCCTGCGGATGCTTGCTGTCGCCGGGGTAGAGGAAAACACCTCCCTTGAGAAGATTTCGATGAAAATCGGCGACGAGGGACCCGACGTATCGCGCGGTCGCTCCCGATTTCTTGACCCCCTCGATATACCGCTTGATCCCGTCGCTCCAGAGGGGGGCGTTTCCCTCATTGATGCTGTAGATATTTCCTTTCGGCGGAATCCGGAGATCTTCATGTGAAAGGAGGAACTCCCCGATGCTCGGATCGAGGGTAAATCCGTGAACGCCGAAACCGGTGCTGTAGACCATCATGGTCGACGAGCCATAGATAATGTATCCGGCGCCGACTTGGTCGCGCCCCGGCTGGAGGAAGTCCTCCAGAGTGGCCTCGGAGCCGGTGCTCTTTCTGCGGTGGATGGAGAAGATCGAGCCGATGCTGATGTTCACGTCGATATTGGATGATCCGTCGAGCGGGTCGACCAGAAGAACATATTTCCCTTTGGGATAAGGATCCGGAACTTGATAGATTCCCTCCAGCTCCTCGGAGGCGATGCCGATGAGATGGCCGGTATGGCAAAGCATCTTGATGAAGGTCTCATTGGCGAAGTCGTCGAGCTTCTGGACCCGCTCGCCATGAATATTTTGTCTCCCCTTGTAGCCGAGCAGATCGATCAGACCGGCCTTGTTCACCTCCCGTGAAATGATCTTGGCTGCGGTCGCGATTTCCGCCAAGAGTCCGGTGAAGTCGCCGGTCGCCAGGGGGTAATGTTTCCGTTGCTGTTCAATCAGAAATCGGGTAAGCGTGGTCCCCAACTCCATTGCGCGCTCCTTATGTTTCGTTATTCGTGAATCGTTATTCGTTAATCGTAAAGTAATTCTGCTGTTACGTATAACGACTCACGAATAACGGTTAGCGATCCTTTACTTGACCATGCGTGCACCCAGACGGTCCATCCGGGTGATCCGAACCTCTGAAACAACCTGATGCGATTGGAAAGCTTTTTCCATCGCTTTTCCGATTTTCTCGGCTTTTTTCGAATCATCCGTCACCGCGAAGATCGAAGCCCCCGCCCCGGAGATCGAACAGCCGAGCGCTCCCGCAGAAAGCGCCCCTTTCTTCACAGCTTCGAATCCTTTAATGAGCGGGGCGCGCGCCGGCTCGGCGACGCGGTCCTGAATCGATCGACCAAACCGCACGATATCTTTCTTGGCCACGGCCCACGCAATCATCGAGGCATAGGCCATATTCGAGATGAAATGCTCCATCGGAATCGTGCCGGGGAGAGCGCGCCGCGAATCTTTGGTCAGAAGCGGGAAATCCGGGGTCGCGACGACAATGATCGCCTTTTCAATCCGCCCGAGCGGAACCACCTCTTTTGTGAAGGGGTTATTCCAGGTGACGCCTCCCATCATTGATGGGCCGATGTTGTCGAGAAAGAACCCGCGGCTCACCTGCGATTCGGCCACGGCCGCCAATGGAACCAGCTCCGCCTTGGAGAGTTTCTCGCCGAAGAGGAGATTGACCGCATAGGCCGCCGCCACGGCGCTCGCCGCGCTGCTACCGAGTCCGGTTCCAGGCACCTCTTTGTGAAGGGTTAAACTCACTCCCTCTCGACATCCGAGGTGATCGAGCACCGTTTGGGCGGAAATCCCCGCCGTGTTCTCATCGGCCTTGTACGATAACCTCCCGCGATCCCCTGTAATCTCGATGATGGAAACCCCCCGTTCCGATCGGCGCGTCGCCATGACCGTGTCCCCCATTCCCGCCAGGGCCATTCCCAACACGTCAAATCCCGGGCCGATATTGCCGACCGATGCAGGGGCAAACACGCGAACCGACTTCATTCGAATCTCCTCTCGATGGCGATGGGCCTTGCCGCGCCCCGCGGTTCAATATTGATTGAGGACGTTGATCATCAGACGCAGACGACCGAAATCTCTCCGATTGAAGTTAAATACAATGCGGGGCAACGCAAGCAGTTTCGGCTCGTTCGCTTCATCCTGAAGCGCTTTGGTCTCAATGAACTTTCCGCTGACAAGGATATCCGAAAAAGAGTCATTGAGACGCTCGATCATCTTCGGGTCGACCGGTTTGTTCAGCCGAATCACCAATTGGTCGCGAACGAAGCGCAAAGAGTGATAGTTGCGAAAGAAGTTCACAATCTCTTCCACGGCGGCGTCAACCTGGTCGGTCACCTTAAAAAGGTTGAGATCTTCTTCCGAGATCAGGCCGCGGGAGAGGAGCTCATCCTCGACGTAGACCCGCCATGCCTTCCAATAGGTTCCTCCGGGCGAATCGATGAAGACGACAGGCATTGGATTGGTCTTTCCCGTCTGTAAAAGGGTGAGGGCCTCGAACCCCTCATCGTGGGTCCCAAACCCTCCCGGAAAGAGAGCGATCGCGCTTGCCTCTTTGATGAAGAAGAGCTTCCGCGTGAAAAAATATTTGAAGGTCATCAGCTTCGGATCATTCTCGATGAACTCGTTGGCCGCCTGCTCGAAAGGAAGGAGGATATTCATTCCGAAACTGTTGGTTCGGCCGGCCCCTCCCTGAACCGCGCGCATGATCCCTTCCCCCGCTCCCGTGATGACCATGAATCCCGCCGCCGCAATTTTCCGCGCAAACTCCTCGGCGTGTGCATAAATCGGTTCGGTCGAACGGGTCCGGGCGGAACCGAATACGCTGATCTTTAGACGGTCCTTATAGGGAGCGTAGAGTTTAAAAGCGTAACGCATTTCCTTGAGGGCGGTATGGATAATTTTAAGATCTCCCCGGGTTGCATGATTTTTGGAGAGCGTAAGGGCGGTAATCATAATTTCTCGGACGAGGTCCTCATTTTCCGAGGGGCCCGACACAAGTTGGATGAGTTCGGAAATTCGTTCTTGAAGGTCCTTTGCTTCCATCTATTCTTCTTTCAAATTAAAAAGATTCATCTGTTTTTGAAAAAGAAACCGCATTGATATTATTTCCGAATATGGCCCTGCTGTCAATATAAATTCCCCTTCGAGACCCCGTTCAACAGGCAAAAAAAGCGTTCCGAGCGTCTACATTGACTTACTCGGTTTTATTTCCTTACCATGAAATAGATGGATCTGAATGAACGTCAAAAAAAGATGAACCGCCTTCATCAGGAGATTCGGACCACCGAGCCCTGCCCCCTCTGCCCTTACCGGACGCATGCGGTCCCGGGAGAGGGGCCGATCGACGCGCGACTTTTTATTATTGGGGAAGCGCCGGGTGAGGAGGAAGACAAAGTGGGGCGACCTTTCGTCGGAAGAGCGGGAATGCTTTTGAACACTGTTCTGGCCGAGACCGGCTTCGATCGGGAGAAAATCTTTATTACCAATGCGGTCAAATGCCGTCCTCCGCAGAATCGAAAACCGAGCGTCGGCGAATTACGGGCCTGCCGGCCGTTTCTCGACCGCCAACTTGAGTGGGTCCAACCCGAATGGATCTGTACACTGGGGGCTGTTTCAACGAATATCTTCCTGGAGGGGACCCTGACGAAAATTCATGGAAGCATGTATCCGATCCGCTATCAAGGGAGGGAATATAAATTGTTTCCGACATTTCATCCCGCTGCGGCGTTTAGAGTTCCGGTTTTAAAGGATGAGATTCGGAAAGACTTCAAGAAGCTAAACGAATTGATCGCCTAAGTTCATCCCGCTTTTTTTATGGAGGGCTGTCTGAATGATCAATGCAAGTTCGGCCAAGCGAAAAGGCTTATTCAAAAAATAGTCGACCCTTTTTGCTTCGATGTCGCTCGTCGCATCGATATAGGAAGCGCTCGTTAAGATCACGGGGAGTTTTTTGGAAGCGGCCTTGATCTTATCGGCCACCTCCAGACCCGACATGTGGGGCATCACATAATCAACTAAAACAAGTTGCACATCTTTCTCTTGGCAAAGGACCAACCCTTTGACCCCCTCCTCCGCCAGAAGCGGGGTATATCCCATACAAGTCAATGCCTCTCCTATAAAATCGAGCGTGGATTCATGATCGTCAATGACGACAATCTTCCCTTTTGAAGGCGAGCTTGGTTTTTTATCGGACTGTTCGCATCGGCTGCCCATGATTTTCTCCTCTTGATTAGCGTAATGAGCATAAAACATGCCTCTGACGATTACAGAACAGTCGCTTGATTTATAAGGGGATTATATGGACGGAAACGATGATGGCGATCATTTTTTACCAAATTAGCGCCGACTGATGTGTAAACAGTTACCCAGCCACGGACACCCTCTACAAGTTGATTTACCGAAAGTGTGAGTCCAAATTAAAATTGACTCCTGATAAATGGCTATGGCATAATGGCAATCAAATCCAGGGGTGCCGCCACGGCTGAGAGTTCCGACGACCTATCGGAACAACCCTTTGAACCTGATCTGGGTAATGCCAGCGAAGGGAATTCAATCTAACATCATGGCGGGGCCGCACCCATTGGGGTGGCGGCCTTTTTTGTTTCGGACAAATGGACAACCTTCGTAGAGAAAGGATATGACGACATGGAGAATTCGCCGACAAACGCCCGTGAAGCCGATATGGCTTTGACCGATCAAAAAGGCGCCGATTCCAGCGCCCTCACAACAACACCGCTCCCCGCCTCCAAGAAAATCTACGTGCAGGGGACCCAACCGGGGGTCCAGGTGGCC
>JAHFEM010000174.1 GCA_023248505.1 Nitrospirota bacterium | reverse complement strand
GACGGCCCGGCATATCTGGGCCTGCGGCGATCTGGTCGGACCGCATCCATTCACCCATATGGCCGAATACCAGGCCGGCATCGTCGTCGCCAACGCCCTCTTCCCCTTCGTCCGCCGGAATGTCGATTACCGGGTCGTTCCCCGGGTCACCTTCACCGATCCGGAGGTGGCGCGGGTCGGCCTCACGGAGGAGGAGGCGCGGGATCAGATCGGCCCGGCTCGTGTCTATCGCTTTCCCTTCAAGCAAGTGGATCGGGCCATTATCGAGGGAGAGGAGGCCGGTTTCATCAAGCTGATCGCCTACCGGCGCCTTCGGATCGTCGGCGCCCACCTGATCGGCCCGAGCGCCGGCACGCTCCTGCACGAATATGTTTTGGCAATGAAGGCGAATTTAAAAATGACGGCCCTCTCCGCCACGATCCATGTCTATCCGACCCTCTCTCAGGGGGTCAAGAAGGCGGCCGACCAATACTACCGCGACAAACTCTTCACCGGCTGGTTCCCAAAGCTGGCCCGTTGGCTCATCCGGTTCTGATCTCTTTCTTTTCTTTTGATCGATTTTTTTTCAGGGGATAATCCCATCGGGTAGGTTGCCCCCGCGCCGGTCGACTCTCTACAATAGAAAAAGTAAATTCGGAGCGTGCGGATGGCGATCTTCAATCGAGTGAAGCCGATTCCGGAACATGAGGCCGAAGGAGAGATCGAGCGAGTCTACCATGAGATTCGGCAGACCCTCCGCGTGACCGGGACCCCTCAGATGTTCCGCCACTGGGCGGCCTATGGAACGTTTCTTCCGATGGTTTGGGAGGCCTTTCGATCCAATGCCGAGAGCCGCGCCTTTGAAGCGGCGTCCGACCGGCTCCGCGCGGAGGCGGCCCGGTCGGTTGCGCCGCTGGGAAAACCGAATGTCCCTGCACGGGTGCGGTTGGGCGAGAGTCAAACGTATCACCTTTGCGCCTCGCTCGATCTTTATTATTATCTCTATCCGAAATTGCTGGCGCTGACGTCGGCCGTTCAACTCGCTCTCGGCGGCGAGCGGGTCGGGAAAGAAGAGACCGGGGAGATCGCGCGGATCGAGCGGGGCGCTCCCGCCGGAATGATCGCGATGGAATTGTCGCCGGAAGAACCGCAAGACCCGCGCCTGCGAGCGTTATTCGATGAATTTAAAAAACACTCCAATCTCCCTGCGGCCAGCGACGATGTGCGCACCCTGGCGCTTTGGCCCGACTATCTGGTCGAAGCGCGGAAACGGTTGAAACCGATCCTCGCCGGCGCGGCGTCTCCGCAGGCCGCAGAGCGCCTGCGCGAGAGGGCGCGAAGCGAAGCCCGCGCCCTCCCCTATCCCGTGCCCCTCTCATGGGAGAAGGTGAAGGCCATCGGCCAAGATGTTGAAGCGATTGCCGCGCTGACCGGGCGGTTCGAGCAGGCCTGCCTTCGCTGCATCCTCGACATCGCTCTTCTCGAACGAGATTGGAGAGACACGGAGGCATTGGTCTCCTCGCCCTTCCCCGCCCCGCCCCGGCGACAGGCCGCCGCGGCAGAAGAGGCGCGGTGAGCTGGCGAGACTATCAGGCCAGACAGCGGATTGCCGAGATCGGAGATCGCTTCATCAGCTATGTCGAGGAGGGGACCGGCGAGCCGGTGGTTCTCCTTCACGGGATTCCGAGCTGGGGTTATCTTTGGCACCGGTTGCTCCCGCCGCTCGCCGGATCGCACCGCGTCTGCATCCCCGATCTGATCGGCTTCGGTTATTCGGACAAGCGGGATTGTTTTGATCGATCGATTGCGCGGCAGGCGGAAGCGATCGATGCCTGGATGGAGAAGGTCGGGATAAAGCGGGCGGCCGTCATCGGACACGACGTCGGCGGCGGGGTGGCGCTGCGGCTGGCGACCCTCTTCCCCGGGCGCGTTGCCCGTCTCTGTCTGATCGATTCGGTTTGTTACGATTCTTGGCCGATCGAGGCCGTCCTGGAATTCGGACATCCCGACACGCGCCGCCGTCTCTCCGCCTGGACCGCCATCCTGCTGATGAAGCAGGCGATGAAGACGGGGTTTGCTTCCTCCCCGTCCGACGATCTGCTCGACGGGCTCCTCGCCCCTTATGTGACCGAGACGGGAAAGCTTTCGCTCGTCCGAAACGCCATCGCGCTCAACACCAACCAGACGATGGAGATCATCCCGCTTCTGCAGCGGATCGCGGCGCCGACGTTGGTTCTCTGGGGCGAGGAAGACCCGTTCCTGCCGATCCGATATGGCGAGCGGCTGGCGTGGGATATTCCCGGGGCCCGGCTGATCCGGATCAAACAGGCGCGCCATTTCGTGATGATCGACCGGCCCCATGAGGTCTGCGAGCATCTCCTGGACTTTCTCATCGGACGCCGGCCGGAAGAGAAGCCGAGCGTGATGAGGCCTCCCCAGGCGGCCTAGCCGCCCGATTTCAGTTTGTCTCTATTTGGACTTGCGGAGAGAAGAAATGATGAACCGGTATGATCTGCTGGTGCTCGGGTCGGGCTCCGCGGGCCTCTACGCCGCCATCAAGGGGGCCGAGCTCGGCGCGCGGGTCGCGCTGGTGGAGGGCGGCGAGACCGGAGGGACCTGTCCGAACCGAGGTTGTCTTCCGACCAAACATCTGATCTCGGCGGCGGAGCGTTACTACTACGGCCGGGCCGACGCATTCCGCGGGGTGAAGCCCCGCAAGGCCCGGCTCAACTTTGCAGCCGTGATGGCGGAGAAGGAGGAGGTGGTCCGTTATGCGCGGGCGGAGAAGGAGCGGATGATTGCGGCCGAGCCGAACATCACCTTCATTCGAGGAAAGGGCCGGCTGGTCTCGCCGCATCATGTGGCGGTCGATGGCCGGCCGATCAGGGCCGATCGGATTCTCCTGGCGGCCGGCGCTTCTCCGATCACGCCGTCCATTCCCGGCCTGGCCGACAGGGTCGTCCTGAACAGCGATCGGGTTCAGGGGATCACCCGCCTGCCGGGGGCTCTGATCGTCATCGGCGGCGGGGAGATCGGTCTCGAATACGGACAGCTCTTTCTCCACTTCGGCGTGAAGGTGACCGTCTTGGAGCAAGCAGAGCGGATCTTGATGCGCGAGGAGCCGGAGATCGCGCGCGCCCTCCGCCGCTACCTGGAAGAGGAGGGGATGCAGATCCATACCGGCGTCCGTATCGAGGGGGTGGGGTCTCCGCCGCGCCGGCGGTGCGATCGGGTCGCGGCCCGAAAGGGGGAGCAGGCCCTCGCATTTGACGCCAACGCCATTTTTATTGCCGCCGGCCGGCGTCCGAATACAGACGACCTCGGCCTAAATGAGGCCGGCGTGGTCTGTCGCGAGGACGGCGCGATCGAAACGACCGCCTCTTTCGAGACATCGGTCCCCCATATTTTTGCGGCGGGGGACATCCGCGGGCATGTCCGGATGCTTTCCAGCATCGCCGATCGAGAGGGGGAGCTCGCCGCGGAAAACGCCCTGCGGGGAACCCGCCACACCCTGGAATATCTCGGGATTCCCTACGCCATTCTCACCTCTCCGCAGGTGGCGAGCGTCGGTTTAAAAGAGGCGGAGGCGCGCGCGGCCGGGTATGCGGTGAGGCAGGTCGATCTTTCCTTGCCGGAAGAGCTGCCGAAGGCGACCGCCGACCGGGGGTGGGTGAAGCTGGTGGTGGAGGAGGGGAGCCATCGAATCCTGGGGGTGCATCTGCTGGCGGCAAAGGCGGCGGAGGCGATTCATGAGGCGATCTTCATCGTGAAGCGTCAGCTGACGGTCGAGGAGGTCTGCCGGACCATTCATGTCTACCCGACCGTGGCCGAATCGATTTTGCGCGCGGCCGAGGCCTATTCCAAGGCGGCGTGAACCCTCCTCTCCGTTCAAGCGGGTCGCTGTGCGATGATCAGGCAGTCCCTTCCCAGGGGGTAGGGATACTCTCTGGAAAGCCATTGGTCCAGGTCGACCAGGAAGAGGAGAAAGGGATGGACCATAGCCCGCAGGAGCCGTTTGTTTTCGATCGCCGTCTGGATTTCCCACGCCGACTGCCAGAGCGGCCCCGCCGGATGGGTGATGGAGAGCGGAAGGAATCCGGCTTCATCGAGCTTGCGGCCGATCTCCTCATTCGTGTAGCCGACCCGCTCCTGGTTGCAGTCCAGAGGACTGTTTGAAGCGGAGGCGCCCCCCTCCGCCGTCGGCGCCGTCGGAGGGATGACCGATTTGAAGCGCTTTGAGAGCGGCCAAGGGAGCGGAGAAGGGGCCGGAGGGGTTGGGATGGAGAGAATCAGATGGCCTCCCCGTTTGAGGGCGTGGAAAAACCGCTTCAAGACCTCCAGGTCGTCTTGGAGGTAGGTGAGGACGTGCATCGAGAAAATCAGGTGGAACAGACCGGAAAAACGGATCTGGTGGAGGTCTCCCACGTGGAAGGAGAGGTTGGGGGTCCCCTTCTTTTCGGCGATGGCCGCGGCCCGCGCGACCTTCTCCGGCTCGATCTCGATGCCGGTGATCATCCATCCGGGAAAACGCTCCGCCAGATAGAACGAATGGGCGCCGTTTGCGCATCCGGCATTCAAGACGTTTGCATTTTTCGGAAGGGCGAGCTTCTGCAGCGCCCGCATCAGGTAATGATTTCGCGATCGATCTCCCAGGTGAGTGGCCCCCACCCATTTTAGGGCGACCCGCTTGAACGGATTGGTTTCCACCAGCGCTTGTTCGCATCCATAAGCCATGATCCCCTCCCTTTCATCCTCATCGTCTAAGCCGTAATCAAAGGCAAGTCCTATGCCTCTCGTCGGTCGAACGGGGAGAGGGGGCGTGATGGTGTAAGGACGGCTCAGAAAGGGTCGCGATGACGCGCAGCGGGCGATTGCTGTTGAGGTTGAGGATGGAGTGTGTGGCGCAAGACAGAAAGGATCTATCACTTTTAAGCAAGGGATCGCCGTTGTCGTCTCTCTTCCGCGGCGGGAGAGGGGCGGGGGGTTCCGAATCAGTTTTTAAACGTGGGGATGGTTCCGGCTTGGGTGGAGAAGAAGGGGTTGGTGCCGGCGGAGTGGTCGGTGACGTCGACGAGGCCGGTGATTTGGGGGAATCTCTCGGAGAGGATTCGAATGACGCCATGGTGGAGGGTTTTGTCGGCCATGGAACATCCCTGACAGCCGCCCGACATCTCCACGTAGACGATGTTCTCTTTCAAGCCGACCAGTTTGATATGCCCGCCATGTTCGGCGAGGCCGGGGTTGATCGTTTCGTTGAAGACCTTGGCGATCTCGCGCGCCAGCTCGGTGTCCCACGCCGGGTTGGGATTGTCGATCACCCATGCCTGCGCCATCCCGGTGCTGGAGTAATCGATCGTCGATCCCTTGATCAAGGCCTCCGACTCCCGGTGGATGAAGAACCGGTGTTCCCCGCACGGCAAGACAAGATCGCGCGGATC
>JAHFEM010000173.1 GCA_023248505.1 Nitrospirota bacterium | reverse complement strand
GATCAAAACGAACAGCGGCTATGCCAAGCGAAAATCGTGGATCCGAAAAGACAACTTCGTCACCGTCCAGGGAGAATTCCGGGACCCGTCGGACCGCCCGCTGAAGAGTTTCCGCGCGTCCGACGTCAAGGAGGTCGATCCGGCCCATGGAAAGTGGCAGGCGATGCATCTGGAGACGACCAATACGCAGACCGGCCATAAGACCGTCATCCGATTTGAAAACTTCAAGGCCAACCAGGGGATCAAAGACGACTTCTTCACAACCCGATATATGGAAAAGGACCGATGAGGCGGTTCGGCTGGACGCTTCTCTTCATTATTTTGCTTTTTCCGATCGCCGCGCGCGGCCAGGAGCCCGCCTCGCCACCGGAGGAGGAAGCGGTCTCGCCGCCCGACGGAGGATCGGATGAGCTATCGGGCGGGCCGGTAGAACGGCTCCGTGAACAGCTTGGATTGACCGGCTCGATCCGGGGGGGGTTCTGGAGCTCCTCCCGGATGCTCGACGATGAGAAGAATATCCCGACCGGCTCTCTCTGGCTGAAGGGGGCGCCGAACCTCTGGCCGAACAGCGCGCTTCACTTCGACGGCTGGATCGGCCGCCTTTCCGGCGACGCCGATCTCGATGTTCATCTGCGGGAGGGATATATCGATCTGAGCACCGGACCGGTCGATCTGCGGATCGGGCAGCAGATTATCGTCTGGGGGCGGGCCGATCGGATCAATCCCACCGATAACCTGACCCCGCGAGATTTTACCCTCCTGGTCCCCGACGATGATGATCAACGTTTGGGAACCCTCGCCGTCAAGGGGACCTATTTCACCGGTCCGTTTTCGTTCACCGCCCTCTGGCTTCCCCGTTTTGAACCGGATCGCATTCCCCTTCGTTCTCCCCCGCCGCCCCTCTTTTTTTCCGAGCGGCGACCCGAAGGAGGGACTCGCCAGTGGGCCTTCAAAATGGAGCAGACGGGGGGGACCGTTGATTGGTCCTTCTCTTACTTTCACGGTTTTGACCTCTTTCCCGATATTACGATTGATCCCTCTCATCCCCCTTCGATTAAACTGGTTCTGGAGCACCATCCGATCGACGTGATCGGCGCCGACGCCGCCACGACCGTGGGACGGTTCGGGCTTCGGGGTGAAGCGGCCTACACTTTTACGGAGGATAAACAGGGGGAGGATCCCGAGATCAAGAATCCGTTCTTTTTCCTGGTCGCGGGAGGAGACCGAACCTTTCTGGAATCTTTGAATATCAATCTCCAATATATTTTTCACCTGGTCACTCAGTACCGGAATCCGGAAGAGATTCTCGATCCGCTGCAACGGGAGGTCGCGATTCAGCAGGCGGTGATTACGAATCAGATCGAGCGGGTCCAACAGGGAGTCTCGCTTCGAATCAGCAATCAGTGGTGGAACCAGACCCTGGAAGGTGAGGTGGTCGGAGTTCTTTTCTTTCCCAGGCACGACTATGCCCTTCGCCCGAAGGTGACCTATGCCTTCAGCGATCGATGGAAAGGGGTCATCGGAGCCGATCTGTTCCGGGGGGAGCAACGCTCTTTTTTCGGTTACCTGCGATCAAACTCGACGGCGTATGTCGAGCTTCGCTGGGGGTTTTAATCACGTCCGGAAAAATATTCGAGCATGCATCCGCCCCGGACGGAGCGGACCGGCTCAATCCACTGCATGGCAGAGTGGGTGTTGTTCTTAGAATTCCCGCAACTCTTTTTCCGCTGCTGATCACTTCCCTTGCGATACCGCCAGCCGCAACGGAGGCGATGGCGCCCGGCACACCTTAGAACGACATCGAAAGCGTAAATGCGCCGAATTCATCGTGCCCACCTTGACTATTTTTCTGACGCTCAACTCAGAGCGCCCTCCTTCATTCACGATTACTTCGATAGGATTATTTCTCTGTAATCGTAACCCACTCCGGCGACTTGCCCTAAGATATCCCCCCATTATAAAATTTTTTAATTCCATGTCGATTTTGGAGTCCCCGAACGACTATCTCATGTAGACGGTGGAGCCGAGGCCCTTTCCCCGGTCGAAACAATCCGGAGGTCAGGCTCCACCCCAAACCCCAAGCCAAAAGGAGGAACGAAAATGCGATACATGATCATTGTGAAGGCCAGCAAAGAGAGCGAAGCCGGCGTGATGCCGGAGGAGAAGCTGATTGCCGCCATGGCGGCCTACCACGAGGAGCTGGCGAAGGCCGGAATCCTCGTCGACGCCTCCGGGCCGCAGGCCAGCTCAAAAGGCTTCAAGGTCAAATATTCCGGAGCCAAGCGGACCGTCGTCGACGGACCGTTCACCGAGGCGAAGGAGCTGATCGCCGGCTATACGATCATCCGGGTGAATTCGAAGGAAGAGGCGATCGCGTGGGCCAAACGCTACCCCAATCCGCACGGCGAAGGGACGGAGGCGGAGATCGAGGTGCGCCGGTTTTTCGAGCTGGAAGACTTCGCCCCCAGCGAAGCGGTGGAGCGGTTCCAGAAAATGGACCTTCCGAAGTAAAGCAGCCAAGGAGGAACGATGAAATATCTCTGTCTCGCCTATGAAGAAGAGAACAAGCTCAACATTCTTTCCAGGAGCGAGTGGGACCTCCTCCGGCGGGAGACCCTCGCCTACGTCGAGGAACTCCGCAACAAAGGCCGGATGGTCTCCGCGGAGGCGCTCCAAAGCACTCAGACCGCCAGCACTGTCCGGGTCCGGAACGGCAAGGTCTCGATTACCGACGGCCCCTTCGCCGAAACCAAAGAACAGCTCGGCGGCTTTTTCCTGATCGAGGCGCGGGACCTGAACGAGGCGATCCAGGTGGCCTCCCGATGGCCGTCGGCGCGACTGGGAAGCATCGAGGTCCGGCCGATCGAGGAAGCGCTGAAAGAAAACGGCCGCTATCGGGACGCTCCATAAGAACGGTGTCATTCGAGACCCTATTAAGCAAACTGAACAATCACCCACAGAGGAGGATCCATCATGAAGAACAAAGTGGTCTTTTTTGAAATTCCCGCTTCGGATATGAACAAAGCAAAAACATTTTATGAGACCGTCTTCGATTGGAAGGTGGCGCTCTGGGAGGACAACGGGGCGATGGCGTTTACAACGGCGATCGATGAAGATCAAAATCCGACCGAGCTCGGCGGCATCAACGGCGGTTTCTACAAACGAAAATCCAAAAACGACCAGCCGTCGCTTGGCGTGGAGACCGAATCGATCGACAAGACCCTTCAGGCGATCGAGAAGGCCGGCGGGAAGATCGCGACCCCCAAACATGCCATTGGAGAGTGGGGCTTTATGGCCGACTTCACCGATCCGGAAGGAAACGCCATCACCCTCTGGGAAAAGGCAAAGAAATAATCCTCCAAGAAATGATCCGCCACGAAGGAGATTGAGATGCCATCGCAAAAAGTCACCCCGTTTTTATGGTTCGCGATCTCAAGAAATTGAATCGGCCGATCGAAGGTGATAAAATCGACCGGGTCACACCGCTTTGAATCCGAATCGTGAACGCGCGGGGAGCCGATCGTCTCCTCTCCTGATAAAAAATTAAATGCCGGCGGAGAATGGCGGATTCAAAGTTCCGGTTTGTGACCTTCCATAAGGAGAACGGAATGCAATATCTGCTGATGTGTTGCTTCGATGAAGTAAAGTGGGAAAAGATTCCGGAAGCGGAGCGGGACAAGGTGATGCAGAAATACCATACCTTGCTGCAAGACCTGGCGAAGAGCGGCCACCTCCAGGCCGGCGCCAAGCTGAAGCCGAGCGCGACCGCCGTGACGATTCGAAAAAAGAACGGCAACCCGGCGATGACCGACGGCCCTTTCGCCGAAACCAAAGAGCAGCTCGGCGGCTATCATCTGATCGAGTGTAACGACCTCGACGAAGCGATCGCCATTGCGAACCGGATCCCGACCCTCCCATTGGGCGGCTCGGTCGAGGTTCGCGCGATCGACTTTCAGGAGGTCGATTAGGAATCTGAGGATGAGGAATCCAGTTCCTGGAGAAGCGCCTCTTTTGATTCCTCATTCGTAATTCCTCACTCCTAACCGGGAAGCGATCGATGAGCGAAGGTACAGCTGATGATATCCGCGAGACCGTCGACGGCATCTACCGCTCCGACTCGCGTCGCGTCCTGGCCACCCTTATCCGCCTGCTCGGCGACTTCGACCTGGCCGAAGAGGCGATGCACGATGCCTTCATCGCGGCGGTGGAGCAGTGGCGGCGGGACGGCCTCCCGAAGAATCCGGCGGCCTGGCTCATTTCGGCCGGCCGCTTCAAGGCGATCGATGCGATGCGCCGGCGCGCCCGGTTCGACGCGTCGTTGGGGGAGATCGTGAATCGGCTGGAGGCCGCCGCCAACGATACCTCTGGATGGAACGAGGAGGCGGTGGAGGACGACCGGCTGCGTCTGATCTTCACCTGCTGCCACCCCGCCCTCTCTCCGGAAGCCCAGGCGGCGCTCACCTTGCGGGAGGTCTGCGGCCTGGCGACGGAGGAGATCGCCCGCGCCTTCCTCACCACGCCGCCGACCGTCGCCCAGAGGATCGTGCGCGCCAAAAGAAAAATCCAGGATGCGCACATCCCCTATCAAGCGCCGTCGCAGCGCGATCTGCCCGATCGCCTCGATGCCGTCCTCCGGGTCGTCTATCTGGTTTTCAACGAGGGCTACTCGGCGTCGTCGGGCGCCTCGTTGACCCGGCACGACCTCTCGGGCGAGGCGATCCGGTTGGGGAAACTCCTCATCGCGCTGCTGCCGGAGCCCGAAGCGATGGGGCTGCTGGCGCTGATGCTGCTGCAAGAATCCCGGCGCGCGACGCGCGCCTCACCGACCGGTGAGTTGATCCTGCTGGGGGATCAAGACCGCTCGCTCTGGAATCGAGATCAGATTGCGGAGGGGATCACCCTGGTGGAGCGGGCTTTGTCGTCCCGCCGGTTCGGCCCGTACTCCCTTCAGGCGGCGATCGCGGCGGTCCATGCCGAAGCGCCCAACGCCGAGACAACCGACTGGGCCCAGATCGTCGGCCTCTATGAAGTGTTGCTGCGGGTGGAGCCGTCGCCGGTGATCGAGCTGAACCGCGCCGTGGCGGTGGCGATGCGCGACGGCCCCGCAGCCGGTCTCGCTCTGATCGACCCCCTCCTGGCGCAGGACGATCTGCAAGATTACCACCTGGCGCACTCGGCAAGGGCCGATCTCTGCCGCCGGCTGGGGAGAACGGAAGAGGCCCGCGCCGCTTACCGAAGGGCGCTCGGCCTCACGCAGCAGGGGCCGGAGCGGCGGTTCCTCGAACGACGATTGAGCGAGCTGTCGGACTGAACCGGCGTCGCACATCCATCGGGCAAGAAACACGGCGCTAAAAACCGAAGCTCTGCTGGGAGATCGGCTGACATTTCAAGTCGAACAGGCAGCCCCCGTGCGCGAGG
>JAHFEM010000172.1 GCA_023248505.1 Nitrospirota bacterium | reverse complement strand
ATCTGGGTCTTCACGGGGGAGACGAAGCCGAGCTGAGCAAACTCATTAAAACCCTTTGAAATCTTCGTCAGGAGCGATCCTGATGCGATCGGCACGACCACATGGTCGGGCGTTCGCCATCCGAGCTGCTCCATCGCCTCATACGCAAGAGTTTTGGACCCTTCGGAGTAGTAGGGACGAATGTTTATATTGACGAAAGCCCAAGGGTACTCTCCGGCGATCTCACTGCAGAGGCGGTTCACGTCATCATAATTTCCATCGACGGCGACTACATTCGGCCTGTAGATCAGGTTTCCCAACACCTTGCCCGCTTCCAGGTCGGCCGGGATGAAGACGAAGCAGCGGAGGCGCGCCTCGGCGGCATGCGCCGAGACCGAATTGGCCAAGTTCCCGGTGGAAGCGCAGGCGACCGTATCGAAGCCGAGCTCCTTCGCCCGCGTCAGGGCGACGGCGACGACACGATCCTTGAAAGAGAGGGTAAGGCAATTGACCGTGTCGTTTTTCAAATAGAGGTAATCGAGCCCTAACTCCGAGCCGAGATTCTTGGCATGAATCATCGGCGTAAAGCCGGCGTTGAGGCCCACCGTCGGCTCCCCCTCGATCGGAAGAAGGTCCTGATATCGCCAGAGGCTTTTGGGCCCCTGAAGGATCTTCTCTTTTGAAATCTTTGTTTTGATGTAATCGTAATTATAGGAGACTTCCAGCGGGCCGAAACAGAATTCGCAGACGTGAAGTGCCGCAGCGGGATAAGTTTTTCCGCACTCCTTACATTTGAGGCCTTTTATCTTGCTCATTTTGTTTATCCTACATTTTGAAGGGGATCGACCGGAAAAGAAAACTGCCGACGATTCATCCCCACTGCGGCAAATTCAGACGGCCGCGCTTTGAAATTTACCTTAATATCATGTCCTATGTGTGGAGAGATGATGCTGGATCGATCTCACAAACCGGCTGTTCTTGAACCTCGATCGTTTGAATGGTGGGATGCATACCGCAAAGGGAGCAGTCGGGATTCCTTCTGATCGGAACCTCCCGGAATTGTGTCCGAAGGGCATCGTATTTTAAAATGCGATCTGTCAACGGTTTTCCGATTCCCAGGATCAACTTCAATACCTCCGTCCCCTGAAGGGTGCCGATGAACCCGGCCAGTGCCCCCAGTACCCCTGCCTCCTGACAACTCGGGACCACCCCTGCGGGGGGAGGTTCCGGGAAGATGCAGCGATAGCAGGCGCTTGCACCGGGAAGGATGGTGAAGATTTGTCCCTCGAACCGGAGGATCCCAGCGTGGATGAGCGGTCTCTTGGCGAAATAAGCGGCGTCGTTAATCAAGAATTTGGCCGGAAAGTTATCGGTTCCGTCAATAATATATTCGAAGTCGCTGAAGATTCTGAGCGCATTCTCGGCACTGAGATTTTCTTGATACGGAAGGACCTGCACATCGGGGTTCAGCGCAGCGATCTTCTCCTGAGCCGAGAGGACCTTCGGCCGTCCGATGTCCGAAGTATGATGGATGATCTGGCGCTGAAGGTTGGAGAGATCGACCACATCGGCATCGATGAGGCCGATGGTGCCGACTCCCGCCGCGGCAAGATAAAGGGCGATCGGCGAACCCAAGCCTCCTGCGCCGACGATGAGGACCTTGGCCTGTCCGATTTTCTTCTGTCCCTTGCCGCCGACTTCGGTGAGGATGATATGCCGGCTATAGCGAACCAATTGTTCTTCTGTAAAAGCCATCGTTTCCTTCTGTCTCTAAATATTAAAGTATTTCTCGATGCTGATGTAGCGCTCGCCGGTGTCGGGGAGGATCGTCACCACGGTCTTTCCTCTGCCGAGTTCCCTTGCGATCTGCTGTGCGGCCAGTGCGTTGGCTCCGGAGGAGATGCCGACGAGGAGTCCCTCTTGACGCGCGAGCAGTTTGGCCGTTTTGTAGGCATCATCATCAGTGACGGTTATGACGCGATCGATGATTTTTCGATTGAGGACATTCGGAACGAATCCGGCGCCGATCCCTTGGATTTTATGGGGCCCCGGCTCACCGCCGGAAAGCACCGGCGAGGCCGCCGGCTCCACCGCCACGATCAGTGTTTTCGGATTTTTTGCCTTGAGCACTTCCCCGACCCCGGTAATGGTTCCACCCGTTCCAACCCCGACGACGAAGGCATCCACTTCTCCATGAAGGGCTTCTAAAATCTCCGGACCGGTGGTCTTCCGATGCACATCAGGATTTGCGGGATTGGAGAACTGATCCGGCATGTAGTAGCTCGGATTTTGTTCGATAATGCTCTCCGCCTCCTTGATCGCGCCGCGCATTCCCTCCCAAGCGGGGGTTAGGACGAGTTGGGCGCCGTAAGATGAGAGCAGGCTTGCCCGCTCCATGCTCATCGATTCGGGCATCACGAGGATCAGCTTGTATCCGCGGACGGCGGCGACCAGTGCCAGACCAATCCCGGTATTGCCGCTGGTCGGCTCGACCATGGTTCCCCCCGGTCGGAGTTTTCCGGACCGTTCGGCTGCTTCAATCATGCTGAGGCAGATTCGGTCCTTCACACTTCCGCCCGGATTGAAGAATTCCACTTTTGCAAAGATACGAGCGCTTTCCTCGTCGGAGAACCGGTTCAGCTGAACCAGGGGTGTCTGTCCGATTAACTCGGTGATATTCGGATGTGATTTCATGACATTCTCAACCCGGAATGATTTCGTTTAATTTAAGTTATTCTGTCTCGGATCCGCCCCCCATGAAGAAGAGAAATTCGATCTCGTCTCCTTCATGGATGCGGGTGTTCATTAGGCTGGATCGATCGACCATTTTGGCGTTTTGTTCGACAGCGACCATTCGCGGCTCGATATTCTTCGCTTTGAGGAGATCTAAAAGGTTTGTTTCTTGGATTTCTTCCTGTTTCCCATTGATTTTGACGCGCATAACATCGGTTCCTTGACAGCCATTTTAAATCAGTGCTATATAATAGCCAACTTATTGAGGAATATGAAAACTTATCAAATAAGCATCTCGAATGTCAAGGCATTTTCGCCGTTTTATGGTGGGTGTGGCCGCAGTTGCCGTGGGAGGTCCTCTAGAAGGGGTTCGAAGGAGTCCGATGTTTCGATTTAAGATTATTCCGAGGGAAGAAAAGTTTTTCGAAATGTTCGAAGAGGCGGCCAAAAATATCCATGAGGGAAGCCGCTTCCTCGTCGAAATGATGGAAAACTATACGGGGGTTGAGGAGCGGGTCAAGAAGATTCAGGAGATCGAGCATCAAGGAGATGCCATTACCCACAATATCGTCCGAAAACTGAATCAAACCTTCATTACCCCCATTGATCGCGAAGATATCTATTCGCTCTCAGGATCGCTCGATGATGTTCTTGATTTCATTGAGGCGGTGGCCGATCGGATGGTTGTCTTCAAAATACGGCAGCCGACCCCCGAGGCGATCCGCTTGAGCCGGATTATTTTTGAATCATCCCGGGAGATTGAATTGGCGATCTCCCAACTTAAATCGCTCAAGCAGATTTATGGACATTGTGTAGAGATCAATCGTCTGGAGAATGAGGCCGATCGGATTACGCGGGATGCCATCGCCCGGTTATTTGAGGAGGTTCAAAATCCGATTGAAGTTATTAAATGGAAGGAGATCTATGAGAATTTAGAGATTGCGACCGATCGTTGCGAGGATGTTGCAAATATTTTGGAGAGAATTGTTTTAAAGCATAGTTAATTTTTTTCATTCTACCTGTAGGGGGACCTCATGGGATGATGCCCAACAGATGGTCCTCTGTTCATCTTCGAAAAGACGCCCGTTCGCCCCGCACCACTCAGAAAAATACTTCTGAATCAAACATTTCGAAAATATCCCGCTCGATTCTCTTCTGTGATATTTCGCTCATGTCAGTTCGGTATAACCTTCTAGAAGAATGACCCTTTTTTCCTTGACAAAGTGAAAAGCTGGGGTATAATTCCCATCCAAGTGGGATGAAGTGGGATAACATGGGGCGCGCGGGATGTTCCTGGGGAAGTACCAGCATACAATCGATTCAAAGGGCCGCTTAAGTATCCCGGTTAAGTTTAGGGAGTTTTTGAATAGTTACTCCAATGGAACGGTCATTATCACGACCGATCTCGATCGTTGCTTGGCGGCGTATCCGCTTCAAGAGTGGAACGTAATGACCGAGAAGGCAAAAAAATTGCCGACGATGGATCGAGGGGTCAAAAAGTTTCTGAGGTTTCTTTATTCCCGCGCGACGGAGTGCCTGCTTGACAAACAAGGTCGGGTCCTCATCCCTCCACCGCTCCGGGAGTATGCCCAGATTGATGGCGATGTGGTCGTCGTCGGGATTGAGAATCGATTCGAGATTTGGAATCCGCAAAAGTGGCAGGAGAGCGAGGCGTTAGTGACTGAAAACAGCGAACAAATTCAGGAAGCCTTGGCAAGTTTGGGGATGTGAGCGGGCGGGATCGTACGATCAGCGCTCTCAGCCGCCTGGGAGTTTCCTTCTCAGTGCGCTTCCTCTCCCGCTGAAACAGGTTCCTGATCGCAGGATGCCCAAGAAGAGTAGATAGCCTACCGGTAAGATTCGATACGATTTTTTGATTCGAGCGCGATCGAGAAGTACAAACCCTTCAAGGCGATTCAAGCAGTGCTCGCAGCCATGGTGGAACCGAATTTCTCGGAAAGAGAAAATGAAGGGGCGTGGACCCACCGGCCTGTTCTTGTCCAAGAGGCTCTGATCGCTTTGGGGTGCCCATCTCGGGTGAAGAAGATTTATATCGATTGCACCGTCGGAATGGGGGGGCATACAGAAGCCATCCTTACTGCAACGGCCCCCGAAGGGCGGGTCGTCGGGATCGATCGGGATGAAGAAGCGCTTGCCTTGGCGGAAAGACGGCTTCGTTCCTACCGTGATCGCATCACTCTCCGAAAAGGCTCTTTCAAGGAACTCTCAGAAATTGCGATAGAACTCAATCTGAAGGAGGTCGATGGCGTTCTTTTCGACCTCGGGGTCTCGTCCCTGCATCTGGACCGGCCGGAACGGGGATTCTCTTTTCAGAAGCCGGGTCCCCTCGATATGCGAATGGACCGAGCGCAAAAAGAGACGGCGGCCGATTGGGTCAATCACGCCGCCGAACGCGAACTCGCCGAGATCATCCGGACGTATGGAGAGGAGCGATGGGCAAAGCGGATCGCCTCCAGAATTGTCCGCGCTCGATCGGAGAACGGACCGATTACTCGAACGGAAGAGTTAGAAGGGATCATTTGGCAGGCGTTTCCCGCAAAAGAGCGCCACGGCCGAATCCATCCGGCGACGAGGACCTTTCAGGCGATTCGGATGGTCGTCAACCAAGAGATGGCGCAGCTGGAGGCCGGTCTTGAAGCGGCCCTCTCTCTGTTGGCGGTCGGGGGACGGCTGGTCGTGATTTCATT
>JAHFEM010000171.1 GCA_023248505.1 Nitrospirota bacterium | reverse complement strand
CCGCGGGCAACATCGCTGCGACGGCAGGGATGGCGAAGCTCCTCGGAGAGAGAGAATTCTCCATCCTCTTTCATGTAGGGGAGAGAGACAACATTCATATCTCCCTCATTGGACAGCGGGTCATTTTGGTGGTTGTCTTCGATCAACGCTCTTCATTGGGTTTGGTTCGCTTAAGGGTAAAGAAGAGTTCCGAAGCGTTCGTGCAGATCTTCTCAAAACTCATCGATAAAGCAGAAAAAGAAAAAGAGAATAAAGATAGCCGGTCTCCGTTTTCGGAAATCACGGAAGACGACATTGAGCGGTTGTTCGGATGATTTTGTGGGATCGCCGTTCGCTCAGAGATTTTCCGGATGCCGTGCGATCGATCGTTTACATTTCTACATCATGACAGATCGTTTTCTTCAGCGCGCATCCCTTCGACCGATGGGAAGAGGAATAAGGCGTCAACACCGCCCTGCTGCATGCGGTGATTTCCTCGGAAAAGGGATTGAAGCTCCGCGCTGAAAGCAAGGAACTTCGACCTGAAATGAGAAGTTCCCTATTTAAATCCTCGCGTCTGACCCGCCGAAAACGGCGGAGAGTGGGACGCGCTATGCAGGTTCATCATGTCGTTTATTAATTACTCGGCCCGTGAGATCAACTGTAAGATCGTCTATTACGGCCCCGGTCTTTGCGGCAAGACGACCAACCTCATCTATATCTACAAAAAGACCAATCCGGACAGCAAGGGGAAGATGATCTCATTGGCCACCGAGACGGAGCGGACGCTCTTCTTTGATTTTCTCCCGCTGGCGCTTGGAAGTATTAAAGGCTTCAAGGTCCGGTTCCATCTCTATACCGTCCCGGGGCAGGTCTTTTACGATGCGAGCCGAAAGCTCATTTTGCGGGGGGTCGACGGGGTGATTTTTGTCGCCGATTCTCAGGTGGAACGGATGGAAGCCAATATCGAAAGCTTGGATAATCTGCGGAAGAATTTGAAAGATCAGGGCTTGAATCTGGATGCGATGCCCTTTGTCATCCAGTACAATAAGCGCGATCTGCCGAATGTGGTGCCGCTCGAAGAGCTCAATCGCGTTCTCAATCCCCGCAATGTTCCCTACTTCGAAGGGGTGGCTGCGACGGGGAAAGGTGTTTTTGATACATTGAAAGAGCTCGCCAAGACGGTCATCATGGAATTAAAGAAAAAGTCCTAGCCTTTTTGATCCACGACCGAACCAACCCATAAGGGTCCCGCTTTCTAAGAAGAATCGCCTCGATCTCCCCCTCATTAAAAGAAGTCCCGAAAATGGTTTCTCCGAGGATCTCCCTCAAACGGGTCCGTAGCTCCGCTTCGATAAAGGTTTTCCGTCTCGCATGCCGTAACGCCTGCTTGGCCAACGCCTTTTCAATTTCGGAAAAGAGGGAAGGAACGCCCGTTCCTTTCTCCGCGGAGATTTTGAGGAGAGGGCGATCGCGAATCGTTTCCTGAAGCTGGTGGTGCAGCTCACGCGACTCCCGCCGATCTCCTTTATTCACAGCCGCCACGTCGCCGATTTCGAGAAGGCCCGCCTTCATCATCTGCACCTCGTCTCCCATGCCGGGGGAGAGGAGCAGCACGACCACATCGGCCAAGCGCGCGATCTCCACTTCGTCTTGGCCGACGCCGACCGTCTCGATCAAGATGATCTCTTTTCCCATCGCATCGAGGACATGGATCGCATCGAAGAGGGCCGGGCTGATCCCTCCCCACGCGCCCCGCGTGGCGAGGCTTCGGATAAAAACCGCTCGGTCGAGAAAGTGGGGGTGCATCCGGAGGCGATCGCCGAGAATCGCTCCCCCGGAGAGGGGGCTGGTCGGATCGACCGCCAGCACGCCGACCGATCGCCCTTCTCTTCGAAAGAGGGTAATCATTTGATTGATGAGGGTGCTTTTTCCGGCGCCGGCCGGACCGGTGATCCCGATCAGGCTTGCTTTGCCGGTGTGGCGGAAGAGGGCTTTTAAGAGGGGACGGGCCGCCCGATCCTGATTCTCAACGAGGGTCAGCAGGCGCGAGGCCGATCGGACGTCGCCCTTTAAAATTTGCCGAATCCAATCCGCTTTACTCAAGGAGCGTCTTTGCAATGACTCTCCTCTGCATCTCAGAGGTCCCTTCGCCGATCTCACAGAGCTTCGCATCGCGGAAGTAGCGCTCCACCGGATAGTCCTTCAGATAGCCGGAGCCGCCGTGGATCTGGATCGCCTGGGTGGTCGTCCGCATGGCGACCTCCGATGCAAAGAGTTTCGCCTCCGAGGCGGCCTGCTTAAATTCTTCCCCCGCGTCCTTCAGAAGGGCGGCCCGGTAGACGAGGAGCCGCGCGGCGTCGATCTCAGCCGCCATATCGGAGAGCTTCCATTGGATCGCTTGGAAGTCGCCGAGCGGTTGGCCGAACTGCTTTCGCTCTTTTGCATATTTGATCGAGTCTTCCAGCGCGGCGCGCGCGAGGCCGACCGCCATCGCCCCGATGCCGATCCGGCCCCCATCTAAAATCTGAAGGACGTCCTGAAAGCCGTGATGAAGGGTCCCGATGATATTTTCTTTCGGCGCCTTGAGATGATCGAAATGAAGCGCCGCGGTATCGGAGGCGCGGACGCCGAGTTTCTTTTCGACCTTTCCGACGGTGAGCCCGGGGGCGCCGCGCTCGACGACGAAGGCGGAGATGCCGTGCGCCCCTTTGCTCCGATCGGTCGAAGCCATGATCACGTAAACGCCGGCCGTCGAGCCTTGTGTGATGAAGAGCTTGCCTCCATCGAGGACCCAGTGATCTCCCTCGAGGCTCGCCGTGGTCTCCATCGCCGCGGCGTCGGAGCCCGACGCCGGCTCGGTGAGGGCCCACGCGCCGAGCTTCTCTCCTTGGGCCAGCGGGACGACGTATCGCCGCCGCTGCGCTTCGTTTCCAAAACGGTAGAGGTGCATCGTGCAGAGGGCGTTGTGCGAAGCGACGATCAGCGCCGTGGCGCCGTCGACCCGCGCGATCTCTTCCAGAATGATCGCCGCCTCCATCGCGCCGAGGCCCGCTCCGCCGTATTCCTCCGGGATGGCGATGCCGAGAAGTTTGAGGGCCGCCATCTTGGGGATCAACTCGTGCGGGAATCGCATCGTTTCGTCCCGCTCCGCCGCCCCCGGCGCAATCTCGGCGGCGGCAAACTCCCGGATCGTCTGCTGAAGGAGTTTTTGCTCTTCGGTGAGGTCGAAGTCGATCATCGAACGTTACCCCGCCAGTTTGTTGATGATGAGCTCCCGAACTTTTTCGGGAAGTTTTCGGGAGTAGGTCTGGTAGAGGTTGGCTTTCTTGGTGAAATATTCATTCTCGGACAAAAGACCGGCCTCCCTCGCTCTCGCGAGAAGATCGAGCTTGGCATGCAGCGCCGCTTGAAGTTCCCCTCCCAGTTGCCCCGCGAGCACTTTGTTTCGCTCCATCTCTTTTTCGCGGAAATATCTCAGCAGCTTCTGAACCGAATAGGCGGTGGTCCCGGCCGCGAAGAGGGGGAGGAGGACCGATAAGAATCGATACGTGCCGCCGCTGACGACCCGGGTCCCCCCTTTCATCAACCCCCAGGAGGCGAGCGTCGCCGTGATCGGCGAGGTGGTGAAGGTGGAGGCGACCCAGCCTCCGACCAAAAGCGCCGCGACGGCGCTGGCGCCCGGAATCTGATTGAAGAGTTGTTTGAGAAGATACCGGCCGACCTCTTTTCGCTCTTGCGCGATCTTTTTCTTATTCCATTTTTTAAGACGGTCGAAGATGTCGGCCGCAATGTCGCTGATCTTGTCCATCGCCGTTACTTTTCTTCCTTCGGGACAAAGTAGACGTCGGTCGCCTTGAACTTGCTGTTCCGGAGAAACTGCGCCTGCACCGGCATCCCGATTTTGGCTTCATCCGGCTCCACCCCGGCCAATCGCGAGAGGAAGAGGGTGTCGAACCCGCGAAATTCCACCAGGATGAGCGTGAACGGCGTCTCCTTCAAAAAAGCCTCGCCGCCGAAGTAACAGGTGGTGTGGGTATGGACTTTCCCTTCGAGCGGTAGCTCGATCCAATCGGTCGCAGCGCCGCATTCCATGCAGTGGGCGCGCGGGGTGGCGTACTTCGTCTTGCATTTTGTGCAGACGCTCCCGAGGAGTTTTCCCTTCGACAGACCGGCAAAGAAGGGGGAGTCCTGGGCATAAGAGTGGAGGTAGTCGATCTCGTAATGCCATTTCATAATGATCGGATCGATGTTGTAGAGGACGGTGCCTTCGTCTGTTTCGGGAAGACGGATTTTTTTGGCCATGGGTGCCTCCGAAAATGTAGCGATCGCCCTAATTGATAGGAGATAGTTTACTTTGGATTTTGTCTTTGTGCAAGGCGGGAAATGAGAAGGGGCAGTCTACTGTCGCATGATCAAATCTGGGCCAGGATCTTTTGACATTCTTCAGGGGTAAAATCTTTTCCGTAAAAACGAAGAAAGAGTTTCTGTCGGATTTCTCTTGGGTCTGCGTTTGGGTTTTGGTTGACGATAGAAGCGAGCACCTGTTTGCGGGCCATCTCGAACATCGAAAAGCCCATCTTCAACCGCTCTTGTCCGGTTTTGCTCATCATCAATCTCTTGAAAAGAGACGCTACTTCCGGGGAGGTATCGTTCATGAGTGTCTTCTTGTAAAGAAAATGTACTCTGATCCCCATCTTTTACAAGCGATGGGTTGGACGAGTAATCAGGGATGATTGGCTTCAGCGTGTAACTTCAATCCTAATGCTGCGACTACTTTGAGGATGGTGTCGAAGCCGGGGCTGCGCTCGCCGGAGAGCGCCTTGTAAAGACTTTCTCGGGAGAGGCCCGCGTCGCGGGCGACCTGTGCCATGCCCTTCGCACGCGCAATGTCCCCCAGCGCCTTGGCAATAAAAGCGGCATCGCCGTTAGCCTCTTCAAAGCAGGCCTCAAGATAGGCGGCCATTTCCTCTGGGGTCCGGAGGTGCTCGGCGACGTCATAGCGACTGGTCGTGGTTTTTTTCATCGTATGCTCCTAAAGATTACGTGCGAGGCGCAAGGCGGTTTTGATATCACGGGTTTGAGTGCTCTTATCACCCCCCGCCAGAAGAATAACCACCTCGCGCCCGCATTTGGTAAAGTACACCCGGTATCCCGGTCCATAATCGATCCGCAACTCTGAGACGCCTTCGCCAATGGGCTTGACATCCCCCGCGTTTCCCGCTGCCAGGCGCTCGATCCTGGCCTGAACGCGTGCCCTTGCGTGAATGTCGCGCAGACCGTCGAGCCACTGGGCGAAAACTTCGGTCTTGCGAGTTTCGATCATGAGAATTGTATCCTATGGGCTACATATTGTCAATGCAACAAATCAATGCGCTGCCGTAAGAGCCGTCTCGCAAGCCGAGCCGCTTCCCATTGATAACCCCATCACAAAATGGCTTTAT
>JAHFEM010000170.1 GCA_023248505.1 Nitrospirota bacterium | reverse complement strand
ATTAAAGACAATTTAAAGCGGCTGATCCCCGCCGTGGACCGTGAGCTACGCGAAGCCGCGGTGCGGCGGGACCGGGAAAAAGCGGAGGAAGCGCTGGAGAAAAGCACACAGACCCTTGAGGCAGTCGTCCAATCCTCTCCCCTTGCGATCATCGTGATCGATCCGATTGGAAATGTTCAGATGTGGAATCCGGCCGCCGAGCAGATCTTCGGCTGGAGCGCGCAGGAGGTCCTCGGTCACCCGCTTCCGATTGTTCCGGGAGAGAAAAAGCCGGAATTCGGCCCGAACAGGGAAAGAGGCCCCCAAGACAAGAAATTCGTCAATTTGGAGCGTCGGCACAAGCGAAAAGACGGTGTTCTGATCGATACCAGCCTCTCCACCGCGCTGCTGTGCGACCACCAGGGAGAGATCAGCGGCGTCATGTGGATCATCGCCGATATTACCGAGCGTAAGCGTTCGGAAGCAACGATCAATCATATGGCTTTTTACGACGCTTTAACCGACCTTCCCAACCGAACCCTTTTACGCGATCGCTTGCAGCAGGCGATGCTCATCGCGTCCTATGGGAGTCAGTCTGTCGGGCTCTTCCTCATCGACCTAGACCGCTTCAGGGAGATCAACGATACGCTGGGACATCACCGGGGCGACGCATTATTGCAACAGATCGGGCCGCGTCTTCGCGACGCGCTGCAAGCGTCCGACATCATTGCACGCCTGGGAGGGGACGAGTTTGCCGTGCTGCTCCCCCAGGTCGATGTGGAGCAGGCGACGCTCGTTGCGGGCCAGATCCGGAAAGCCCTGGAGAAACCTTTTTTGGTTGAAGGCATTCCAATCGTCATTGAGGCCAGCATCGGCATTGCGTTCTCGCCGGACCATGGGGAAAATCCCGACAGCCTCATCCAGCACGCGGATATCGCCATGTATGTCGCCAAGGAACACAAAACCGGCTACACGCTTTACTCATCGGAAGTCGACAAACACAGCCCGCGCCGCCTTGCGCTTCTGGGAGAATTGCGCGATGCAATCGACCTCGACCACCTATTTCTGCATTATCAGCCCAAGATCCACCTCTGGACCCGCCGGATCATCGGGGTGGAAGCGTTGGTCCGCTGGCAGCATCCTCAATACGGCGTTATTCCACCCGATCAGTTCATTACGGTTGCGGAGCATTCCGGATTAATTAAACCGTTGACACTCTGGGTGGTCCAGACGGCGCTTCATCAATGCAACATCTGGCTTCAAGAAGGAAGACAACTCAGAGTGGCCGTCAACCTATCTGCCCGGAATCTCGAAGACCCGCAGCTTCCGGATCAGATTTCCGAATTGCTTGATGCCTCCGGCGTAGCGGCCTCCTCTCTCGAGCTGGAAATTACCGAAAGCGCCCTCATGGTCAACCCTGCACACGCGATGGAAGCGTTAACGCGTCTTGGCAACATGGGAATTCAGCTCTCCATCGATGACTTCGGCACCGGCTACTCGTCTTTAGGTTATCTGAAGAGATTGCCGGTCAACCAGATTAAGATCGACAAATCCTTTGTGAAGGAAATGGCGACCGACGAAAGCGACGCAATGATTGTCCGCTCTACGATCGAACTCACCCATAATCTGGGTTTGAAAGTCGTTGCGGAGGGGGTGGAAAGTCTAGAGGTGTTAGAAAAGTTGGCCGCCCTCAACTGCGACGCGGCGCAAGGATATTATATCAGCCGGCCGGTTCCTCCCTCCGAGCTGAATGTCTGGTTCAATGAGACGGCGGCCCTGAAGGGTTGGAATCTTTGATGATCGGCCCCGGCGGCGCACCCCTTGAGAGGAGCATCGTGATCGCAGACGGCGGGCCGGTCATGAGCTCCGGGGCTCCCTGCGAAGGAGGATCGGGTCAAACCTTCTTGCTCAAAACCAATTCTTTGAGCAAATGTCGATGACAGTGTTTTTCCTCCTCCGCGCAGTGGCAGAGCAACGTGACCGTCTGCGTTTGCGCCAGCCTCTTGATCAGCCGCAGCGTAAACTTCTGCCCATGGTTTCGGATGACCTTGTTCTGCCGATCGGCCCCCCCGCTCTGAAACATCTCCGCTTTATACCGTCGCATATACTCTTTCCAGGGGACGGCTCCGCTCAGAAAACCTCTTAAGAGCGGCTCGCTCGGCCCGAGATTCGCCATCCAGACGTCATATTGCGTTTTCTGGACCCCGCGGCCTCGAAAGCGGGCCACCAGGATGCGAAGGCCGTCTTGATTTGGATCCATGGGGGAATGGAGCGATTTCGTTCTCAGCATTGCTCTCAGCGACCGGATGCCCAGTGACTTTATACAATCCACAGTATCATGGCGCGATTGGGGATGGGAAGGCGCCTGATGGCCGGCATCCGCGATCACGCCGATCGTTTCTCACAATCCTTACTCCATTCGAAGGACATCGAAGACTCCTCCTTCGGCCTCTGCGGAAGAGGAGTCCCCCGGCGACCGCCAGGATGGAATACGCGGCGGTGATCGCGATGAACACGCCGCGCGGGCCAAGCCCCGCCGCCAGCAGGATCTTGAAAAGCCAGAAGCAGGAGAAGTTCAGAAACATCGGGGTCGTTGTATCGCCCGCGCCTTTGAACGCTTGAACGACCACCATGCCATAGGCATAGAAGAGGAAGCCGAGCGCCGCGATGCGGAGGCAGTCGATGCCGAATGAGACGACCGCCGGATCGCCGCTGAAGAAACGGACGATCGGCCCGGCAGGAAGACGGGAAAGTTTCTGGGCAGCTTTTTATTTGAAGACGATCGAAGCGCCCCGTCGCAAGCGGCGGGGAATGCGCGTGAAGCGGACCCTGCGGCGCGCGTGAGCGTTCAAATAGAATGAGATGCGCGCTGGAGACTCCGCGCAAAGGACGGCGCCCAAAACGCCCCTTTCGGGGCATTGCCCCTTCCGGCCGGGAGGGCGCAGAATAACACCATCGCTCATGGAAATCCCATTTTTTAATATCTGACGAGGCTTTAAATCAAGGAGGTGCCCTATGGAATCTGTCATCTGGTTAACATCGGCGATCGGTCCCTGGATCGGAATTCTCACCTTCGGAGCGTTTGCGCTCATTCCGACCGTCTATTTTCTCTCCTCCGCGCGGCCGCCGCGGAAGAGCGTTCGGGTGGTGTGTCCGGAGAGCGGAGAACCGCTCAAGGTCTTGATGCGGATCAACATCTTCCGGAATCCCCGGAAAGTGGGCAAAGGGCTGGATGTCGTGAGCTGCCCGCACTTTTCTCAGGAGGAAATCACCTGTTCAAAAGAATGCGTGTTCAACAGCAGGGCGCAGCAGATCCACCGGAGGGCAGGCGAGCGGCATATCGAAAAAACCGCCATGGTCGTCTCTTAAATTCAGGGAAAAAGGAGAAGAAGATGAAGGTATCGGCGTTTGTTTTTTTATCGTTGATCTTCCTCGGCCTCGGAACGGCCCACGGCAAGACATTCACCCTGAAGACGGAGATGTCGGGCGAATTCGCATTTGTCGGACCGGATGGAACCAAGAATCCGAGCCTGGAAGTGCACGAGGGCGACCAGGTGGAACTGATCATTGAGAATCAAGACGGGACCCCGCACATTTTGACGATCCCCGAGATGGATGTAAAGTCGACGCGCGTCGACACCGTGGGCGAACGAACGATCGTCAAATTCATTGCGAAGAAGGGAGAATATCCCTACTATTGTCCCCTTCCCGGCCACCGCCGGCTCGGCATGGAAGGAAAGATCATCTGCCGCCATAAATAAAGCGGCATTCGGCTCCTAAAACGAGGGGAGGCTTTCCGAGGCTTCCCCCTTTTTTTGCGGTGATGCGAATGCGTGCCTATTCTCAACATTCTTCGATTGAAATTCCTCCCGGAGAAAGGGCATACTTCCAGCGATCTTTAAACGGCGTCGATTCGATTGAAGCTCCCCGCCGCAAGCAGCGGGGAATGCGACGCGCGTGCGTGTTCAATTCTAAAGGACAGATGATCAACCTGACCCGCCGCATCCCCTCTTCCGGCAAGACCCTCCCGGTGATCGGCCTCGGAGCCTGGCAGACCTTCGACGTCGGCCCCTCTCCCGCCGAGCGGGCGCCGCCGGGGGCGGTTCTCCGGACATTCGTGGAGGGGGGGAGGGAAGTTGATCGATTCGTCTCCGATGTAGGGGCGCTCCGAAGAGGGGGTCGGCGACCTGACCGCCCGGCTGGGGCTGCGTCCGCGCCATCGGCGTGACCCACTACACGGCAAGCCGGCATGATGACGTGGCGCGGGTGATGGCGTCGCAGCAGATCGATTTCATCCAGATCAATTACTCCGCCGGCGAGCGCGAGGCGGAGCAACGGCTTCTGCCGACGGCGCTCGAACGGGGCGTGGCGGTGATCGCCAATCGGCCCTTCGCGGGGGGCGATCTCTTCCGCCGCCTCCGAAGCCGGCCGCTCCCCCCGTGGGCCGCCGAGATCGATTGCGACAGATGGGCGCAGGTTCTCCTTAAATTCGTCGTCTCCCATCCGGCGATCGCCTGCGCGATTCCGGCGACGTCCAACGTCGCGCATCTGCGCGACAACATGAAGGCCGGCATCGGGCGGCTTCCTGATGAGCGGCTCAGAAAGAGGATCGCCGCGGAAGCGGTGTAGGATCATCTACCGCAGAACACCCCTCCCCTTACAAAAGAGGGATGTCAGATCGGGGCCGCGCCGCAATCCGTCATTGACTTGCTTTCCGCTTTGGATTATACAGAACCGCAATGCAGTCGATCGGATCGGATACAACGTTGTGATTGATCCATCATTCATCAGGGGGAGATGAGCAACCCAACCGGAACAAGCGCCTCCAAATCTCCTTCCCAAAAGAGCGGCAAAAGCGCCGCGCAACATCCCTCCGCAATTGCAATCTCTGCACCCGCGCTCCCCCCGCTGCTCCATCTGCAGCAGGCCATCGGCAATCAAGCGCTCCTCGCGCTGATGCAGTCGGGCCATCTACAGGCCAAGCTCAACGTGAGCCAACCGGGAGACCCCTCCGAGCAGGAGGCCGATCGGATCGCGGAGCGCGTTCTGCGGATGCCGGATCGATCGGGGGAACCGATTCAAAAGAAGCCGTGCGCCGCCTGTACAACGGGAGCGCCTTGCTCCGCGTGCGCCGGGGAATCGACGGCGCCCCTTCAACGCAAGGCCGCGCCGGGCGCCGATCGCGCGAGCGCCGCTCCCCCCGCCGCTTTCCCTCACGGCCCCAGCCTCGGACGGCCGCTCGACGCCGCGGCGCGCGCCTTTTTCGAGCCGCGCTACGGAGTCGACTTCAGCCGGGTCCGCATCCACGCCGACCCAGCGGCCGCCGGCCTCGCGCAGGCGATCGATGCCCGGGCCTTTACCCGCGGGCGCGACATCTTCTTCGACGCCGATCGCTACCAACCCGGCACCCCTGCCGGACGGCAACTGCTAGCGCATGAGCTGGCCCATGTGGCCCTTCACGACGCCCGCCGCATCTGGCGGC
>JAHFEM010000169.1 GCA_023248505.1 Nitrospirota bacterium | reverse complement strand
ACCATCAGACCTGATTGGGAGCCGCTTCAACCCGCTTTATCGGGAGGCCTTTTGATCCGCCCATGCCATGAACCAGAAGGGGTTGGCCCGATCCAGCATCTTGGGAACGGAGCCATTAAACAATCTGAGTGGACATCGGCATGGAACCGAATGATTTCTGGAACAGTCAGAAGACTGTTTGGGCCTAAGAGAGAACCATTTTTGGTTTTAGGCTAGATCCGGATGGGTGACTGAAGCGGATCATTTTAAGAATGAGCCGACTTCGAACTGAAGAAACCACGGGCGCAGTGATCAAAGGGTAAATCCCAAAAGTGTATTAGATGCTCTGTTCAGACCTAAAAACAGAGAGAGGGATCTCTTTTCCCTCTTGACATCGCCTGTTAATGGGTGACCCCTTGCTTTTAAAAAACCATCACACGGGCTCCGACCGGATATTCTTTTATAAGGTCGTAGACCCATTCGTAGTGGCCGAAGGATCCCAGGAGACCACCGAGGGAAATGGTACTTCCAGTGTATTCATTGCCATCCACCTGATATCGGTACTGAATATCCGGCCAAACCGTTCTCCTTACGCCAGTCCAAGTGGTCGATTTCACAATTTCTCCATTTGTTTCTGGCCAGGATGAACCATCTATCATCCGATATGCTTTAAGGATGGAAATAATGAGAAGGGCCAATCCGACAAGAAGGGCAACGTGATATTCCATAGGAATAGATCCTACATGACTTGGCGAAGCGAGGCAAAAAGATAATATAAAAGGGAAGACGTAAAGTCAATCTTAGGATGTCGTGCCAGATAAAATAGTTTTCAAGAGTCAGCAGTAAGGAGCAAGACAGCGAAAGGGTCACCCACGAAAATCTGGCAAGGGGCAGACATTTTTCATCACAGAAGAAAAGGTGAGCGAGTTTGCAGGATAGGGTTCAAGTTTTCTGCCTCTGGCCTTTGTGATGATCACCGCGTGGCAAAACTTCTGACCGCGCTCTCGGTTTGCCCATTCTTGCCGTCGTCCGCGATCACTTTCCAGGAATAGGTCGTGCCGGCGCTGAGCCCTGAAGCGGTAAAATTGATCTCGCCGGTCGATACAGGTGGGCTGCCGGCGCCGCTCCCCCCGTCACTACCGCCTCCGCAGGCCGCCAGGATCGCCCCGATCAACAACACAGCGATCAGCACTCCTCTTTGCCTTCTAAATCGATTCAAGACCATCCCGACGGCAATCAGACCGCTTCCGGAAAGAACGATGCCGGCGCCGAGATCGCTTTTGTTGTTTGTGGCGGGGACATCGACAGGATCGCAATCTGAAAAGCTCGGGTTCGCGCAATATTGAATCTGATAGTGCAGCGTATCTCCGTCCGGATCGGTGGCCGGCTTCCACCGGAAGGTCACGTTGGTTCCCAGGCTGGTCTCCCCGTCGGTCGGGGAGATCAGCTCCGGAAGGGAGGGGAGACGATTGACCCCCAAAGGCTCAACGCCGGTTCCGCTCACACTGATGACCAAAGTCGACGCGTCGGGGTTGTCACTGGGGATATCAAAAGTGTCATTGTAATCTCCGGCTGCGGTCGGTTCGAATCGGAGGGTCAGGGTGCAATTTGCGAACGACGCAATTGTCTTGCCGGAGCATTCATCCGTTAGAATACTGAAGGGGATCGATAAAGGATCGGCTTGGGCAATGTTCCCCAAGGTCAGATTCGCCGTCCCGCTGTTGCTGATGATGACGCTTCGATTCAAGAACGTCCCGGAAAAGATTCGTCCGAAGACGACCTGATCTTCCCTCAATGCCACGGAAATGTTCGGGACCGGAACGAGCGTCCCGGTTCCCAACAGTAAGATGGCGGCGGCAGGGGTGTCTGGGTCGTTGGATGGAATGAGCAGGTTGGCCGTCTTCCGACCGCTGGAAGCGGGCGAGAAAACCACTTCCAGCGAGCAGTCGGCTCCAGGCGCCACGACCTGTCCCGAGCAAGCGTCACCCTGTGTACTGAATTCTGAACCGTTCGCACCCCCTAAGCTCACGGCACCCACGGCAAGGTTCGCGGTCCCCACATTGGAGACGACGATTATTTGCGCTGCGGAACGGCTCCCGTTCACGAGAGAGCCGAAACTCAGAGAGGCAGGCGACACCAATATAGCGGAGCTTGTCTCATAGGAGCCGATATCGCAAAGAGCGGTTTCGTTGGTATCACCGTCTACGGGCCGAAGCGCTCCACGTTGGTCATCTCTTTGACAAAAGGGGTTGTCGGCAGCGTCAATCGCGGGGCTTCCAATCAGGAGGGCATGGGTCCGGGTCGGGCCGCCGTTGTCGGCGAGGGGGCCGAGCATCGGATCGAGCGGCGACCCCTCCGTACCGGCCTGATCACCGGCGATGAGGGTCAGGCAATCGTCGTTGATCCCGATGAGGTTATGACCTCGGGAGATGAGCGCGCCGGAACAGTCTTTGGACCCGCCAGCAGTGTTTCCGGCGAGGATTGTGTTCCTAAGAGTCACCGTCCCGCCAAGAACGCTCAAGCCTCCACCGAACGTGGATGCCGTATTGCCGGTCATCGAAACTTGATCCAGAGAGACGGTCCCTGTCGCGGTGTCAATACCTCCGCCGGAACTTGACATGGAAGTATTCCCGCTGATCGTCGCGTTGATCAGGGTGGCCGTGCCGCTGTTCGCGATGCCCCCTCCTGCATTGGAGGCGGTGTTTCCGCTGATGGTGCTTTTTACAATCGTCAGCCCGCGTGCACTGTCATTAAAAACACCGCCGCCGGAGCGCCCTGCATTGTTGTTCCGCACGGTACTGTTAAGGAGGGTGACGTTACCGGCATTGTAAATGCCTCCTCCATCTTGGGGGGTTGCATTGCTTTCTACAAGGACCCGATCCAGGATCATTCCTGCACCGCTGTTGTAAATTCCGCCCCCCTGCGGCTGTGTTGCCGCGGTGAGAGATCCGTTCCGAACCGTGATATTCGATATCCTCACGCTGATCGCCCCTGCGATATCCAGCACCCGGTCGATGCCGGTACAGGCTCCTCCGCTGTTATCGCAGGCTTGAATGATGGTCGTTACCGTCCCCGCCCCTTCGATGGCCACACTGCTTCTGATATCGAGGTCGCCCGTGGCGGCGTGATCTTCGTCCGGACCGGTGAGAGTGAGGGTGTACGTGTCGGCTGGAAGGATGATCTTGTGTGCCTGAGCGTCGGGCTGGGCGTTTGCGGCGATGATCGCCTCCCGCAGCGAGCAATCGGTTGGGTCACACGCTCCGTCAGCGGTGTCGGCTGTTTTGGTTACACTGAAGGTTGCCGCTCGCGTAGTTCCGCATAGGGAAAACAGAAATATCACGAATATCACCAGGACTTCGGGTGCCGTCCTGTCGTGCATGATTGTCCCCTTCTGTGGTTCTTTTGATGAAAAAACGGTAAATCCCGATATGGTTTATACAATTAATTTATGAAGTGGTGGCGAATCTATCACGGAAAATTAGGGTGTGTCAAGTAAAGGATTAACCCTGTCAAGATGAGGAATGAAGAGATCGGCGCATCCGACTCGATGGTGAATCGATGGCGCTTGCAATGGGACGGAAAGCCCCCTTAGAATTTCAGGTCTTGTTTTAAGGGTGGGAAGGATAATCTCTTTATAGTCAGCTACCAATATAGAATATGCAAATCCAACGGTAATTGTGTTTTTTACGATTTCGGCCAGATCAGCTATAAAACTCAGCCTTTCCTCATTACCCCAACACTTATCTTTAAATTCTCCATTTCTGGTCTCAAAATCTGTCATATGGAAAACTTTTACATCGTGACGCTGCAAAATCTCATTCCATTTCTTCTCAAATTCAATCCATTTTTCTTCAGGTGCGATAACGGTACCCAAGGCAACTGCTCTATGGTCGCGCTCTTTCCCGCTTTCATCAAAATAAGCAATAAGCATTGCCAAATATTTATCTCGGCTAGAGACTGGATGCGATATTCTGGCTATCTGCCTGACAGGGGAGAATTTCGGCCTCATTCTATCCCCCTTCCTCTTTTGAGTAAAGGAGATTTTGACCAGTACCTGAAAACGGCTTAACTTGACACCTTTCTTTCGGCTGTGTTAATTTGGCTCTGTTCCTTTTTCCGATTTTCCGACAGGAGACTTCATGGGAGAGAAAGCTGCGGTTTTGATTTTAATGGGGAGCGATTCGGACTGGGACGTCATGCAAGAGGCGGCCAAGATGTTAAAAGAGTTCGAAGTCGGTTACGAGATGACCCTCTCCTCGGCCCATCGGTCTCCCGAGCGAACGAGAAGGCTCATCCATGAAGCCGAAGAGCGGGGGGCCCAGGTGATCATCGCCGGAGCGGGCAGCGCCGCGCACCTGGCCGGCGTGATCGCGGCCGAGACGATCCTTCCGGTCATCGGCGTTCCGATCAACTCCTCCCCCCTCAACGGGCTCGACTCCCTCCTCTCCACAGTCCAGATGCCGGGCGGGATTCCGGTCGCATCGATGGCGATCGGCAAGGCCGGGGCCAAGAACGCCGGGATTTTCGCCGCGCAGATCATTGCAAGGCGTTCTCCCGAGGTCGCCAAGCGCCTTCTTGCTTATAAAAAATCCCTTGCTGAAGAAGTAGAAGCAAAGGGGAAACGGTTCCATGAAAAAGGTCATTCCGATTGATCCGGACGATCCGGATCCTTCGGTCCTATTGGATGTGGCCGCGCTGATCCGAAAGGGAGGCGTGGTTGGCATTCCCACCGACACTTTTTACGGCCTGGCGGCCAACCCTTTTGACTCAAAGGCCGTCTCCCGTCTCTTCGAGATAAAAGGTCGCGAATCTTCGAAACCGATCCTCCTGCTCATTTCCGGACTGCACATGCTTCCCTCCTTGGTGGAAGAAGTTTCTCCCCTGGCAGAAAAGGTGATCGGTTGTTTTTGGCCGGGCCCGCTGACGCTGATATTCAAAGCATCGAAGCGTCTCTCCGGTCTCTTGACCGGCGGAACGGGAACGATCGGCATCCGCTTTCCGGATGCGATCCTGCCGGTCCGTTTGATCGATCAGGTCGGCTTTCCGATCACGGCGACGAGCGCCAATCGATCCGGCGAGCCTTCTGCAGCTTCGGCCCAAGAAGTTGAACGGTCGCTGGGGACCTCCATCAACTGTATTTTGGACGGCGGACCCTGCTCCACCCTCCCCTCCACCGTTTTAGACGTGACGGCCTCCGAGCCGAATCTTTTGCGTGAGGGAAGGGTCTCCGCGGAAAAGCTCGCCGCCGCGCTGGGGAGGTTGTAAATAAATCGCCGGATCGAGCTGAGCGGCTGAGAAAGAGAGCGGGCGTCCGGCGCTGCCGGTGATCCGGGGTGTGGAGGCATCGGAGGATCTTTCTGTTTCAGTCGCCGCACGGGCCTCGCACATATCGACGGAAGGTTTGTTGACCGCCTGATAAGGATGAAATGTGCGCTATCTACTGGACCGCATCAATCTGACGACCAAGCTCGTTCTAATGATG
>JAHFEM010000168.1 GCA_023248505.1 Nitrospirota bacterium | reverse complement strand
AGATTCCACTGAGAGCCAAATTGGTGACCTCCGTCCCGGAGGCGCCGACCCTTCTGGTGGCGCGCTCCTCGGCCTCGTCCGAAAAAATCCGGCAATTGGAGAAAAGAGGGGTCCAGGTGGCGCTCCTTCCGCATACCAAGGGAAAAATCTCGTTCGAGGTTCTTTTTGAACGGCTGGGGAAGGAAGGAATCAGCAGCGTGCTCATTGAAGGGGGAGGACGGGTGAATGGGATGGCCCTGCGGGCCGGCGTGGTCGACAAGGTCATCTTCTATGTCGCCCCAAAGCTCCTCTGCGGCGACGATGCCCGAAGCGCCGTAGCGGGAAGGGCGATCCCGACCCTCGATGATGCTTTAATGATGGACGATATTCAGATCGGAAAGCGGGGGGAGGACCTTCGCATCGAAGGTTATCTGAAAAAGCGCGGAACAGGAGGCCATTCATGAGTCCGATTCGAATTTCCATTCTCTTCTTGATGCTCTGCTATGCATGCGTTCCAGCCCAACAGGTCCCGCGCGCCTCTTCGGCCGACCCGGTCTCTTCAACCGATCGTCTCAAGAATGGATCGGCCCCCGGCGAGGCCGGTTCTCCGGACGATCTCAATCTCTTGGTCCAGCAATATTTGGCGTCGGCCGATCCGAAGCAATCGGAGACGCTGCTCAGCGAGATTCAAGGTCAAAAGGGGGTCACCCTCGAAAAGGTCGAGCAGGCGATTCAAGCGGGGGGGCTCTATCCGCCGCAGCCCCGGGTCGGACCGCTCCATCTGAACCTCGATATCGAAGGGGATCCGGTACCGGCCGATTATGCTCTCTACGTTCCTGAGGCGTACGATCCGGCCGCCGCTTACCCGCTGATCGTCTGTCTCCACGGGGCCGGCTTCACCGGGGATAGTTACCTTGAGCGGTGGCAATCGCGCCTGGGGGAGAAGTCGATCCTGGCCTGTCCGACGATGATGAACGGGGCGTGGTGGACTCCGGAGGGGGAGGCCTTGGTCCTGGCGGTGATCGAGGACGTTCGATCGAAGTACCGCATCGATCCCAACCGGATTTATCTCACCGGGATGTCGAACGGCGGGATCGGGACCTACCTCATCGGGATCTTCCATGCCGATCGTTTCGCCGCCGTCGCTCCCATGGCGGCCGGCATTCCGGATGAGATCTTTCCCTTTCTCCTTAATTTTTCCTCGACCGGAATTTACATCGTCCATGGGGCCAAAGATGAGGTGATGCCGGTGATCCTCTCCCGGAAGATCAGCGCGTATCTGAAAGAGCACCAGATCCCCTACATCTATCGCGAGCATGAACAAGTGCATCCGATGGCGGGAGGTCACTTCTTTCCCAAGGATGAATTGCCGGCGCTGGTGGCCTGGTTTGAAGGGCAGCGCCGGCAGCCCTATCCGACCCGGGTCACCTCGATTCGTGACGCGGAGCACTTAAAGCCGTTTTACTGGACGGAGATCAATCAGGCTGCGGGAGAGGTGGCCAGTGTTTTTGGATCGATTTTCGATCAGGAAGAGGCGGAACAGGTGAAGAAGGGAGACTTCCCTTCGTTGACCGCCGAGGTGAAAGACAACCGTGTGGAGGTCAAAAGCGAGCGGGTCGAGAAGTACACCCTCTTTTTCAATCGCCGGCTGGTCGATTTCTCAAAGCCGGTGGCGGTTTATACCAACGGTCAAAAGAGTTTCGAGGGACGGCTCTCGGAAGGGATCCCTCTCCTTTTGCAAGAGGCGAAACGAAGAGGGGATCGGGGCGCGTTCTATACGGCTTCGGTCACTATTTCTGTAAAACCTAAGTAACGGGAGGGGGTAGGCGGGAGGCGGAAAGGCTAGGAGAAAAAATCTTTTCTCATCTTTCCCGCCCCCCCTTCCGCCTCCCGCCTGCCGTGTTTTGGAGCCCTTATGTTTACCGGCATTGTCGAAGAGATTGGGGTGGTTAAGGCGATCGATCGGAACCTTCAATCGATCCGGCTCGCCCTTTTGGCAAAGAGGGTCTTGGAGGAACTCGAGGTCGGCGATAGTATATCGATCAACGGCGTCTGCACGACGGCAACGGCTTTGATCGAGGAGGGTTTCACCGTCGATCTCTCCCCGGAAACGGCGCGGGTGACCAGCCTCGGCGGCCTAAAGGTGGGCGATCCCATCAATCTGGAGCGGGCCATGCGGATTATGGACCGAATCGGGGGCCACCTGGTCTCGGGGCATGTCGAGGGGGTGGGTGTGATTCGCGAGAGAAAACAGGAAGAGAATGCGATCCTCCTCACCATCGAGGCGCCGAGCGATATTTTAAAGTACTGTATTCAGAAAGGGTCCATCGCCATCGACGGCGTGAGCCTGACGATCAACCATCTCACTGATCGGGGTATGAGCGTCTCGATCATTCCTCATACCGCCAAGGTGACGACGTTGGGATTGAAGGCGATCGGCTCTCCGGTGAATCTGGAGAGTGATCTGATCGGGAAATATGTTGAGAGACTTTTGAATTCAGAGGTGAGGAATAAGATCAGCGGGGGTTAGGCGGCCGCGACGCCTCTTTGTCTTCGTGCAATCCGCTCTTGGGGCCGCTCAAGCCGAGGGCGTCCATCTTGTATTTCAATTGCCGCCGCGAAATGCCGAGGCGCTGCGCGGCGCGCGTCTGGACATGGCCGCTCTGCTGCAGAGCCTCTGAGATCATCTGCCGTTCGAGCTGCTCCACCGCCTGCTCCAAGGGGATCTTTCCGGAAAGGATCGCCTGATTCGGAGGGGGTTGTTGATGCAGCTTTCTCCGAATCGTCAAAGGGATATCTTCCAGATCCAGCAGGCCGGAGGAGGAGAGGGTCGCCATCTGCTCAATGAGGTTTTCCATCTCCCGGACGTTTCCCGGCCAATCATACCGGCAAAGAACCTCCATCGTTTCCGCGGTGATTGATTTCGGGGCGAGCGGCTCACCGTGCGATTTCTTGTCGAGGAAATGCTTGATCAAAAGGGGAATGTCTTCCCTCCGGTTTCGGAGCGGCTGCAGGAGGATCGGGATGACATTGATTCGATAGTAAAGATCTTCCCGGAAGCTTCCTTTCCGAATCTCCTCTTCCAGATCCTTGTTGGTCGCGGCGATAATGCGGACATCGGCCTCGATCATTTCCGATCCGCCGACCCGCATGAACTTTCGTTCTTCCAGGACGCGAAGGATTTTGGCTTGGCAGGAGAGCGAAAGCTCGGCCACCTCATCGAGAAAGAGCGTCCCCCGGTGCGCCTGTTCGAATTGCCCGATCCGGCGGGACTGCGCATCGGTGAACGCCCCGCGCTCATGGCCGAAGAGTTCGCTTTCGAGAAGCGTCTCCGGGATGGCGGCGCAGTTGATCGCCAGGAACGGATGGTTCCTTCGGCCGCTGTTGTAGTGGAGGGCCTTGGCGATGAGCTCTTTCCCGGTGCCGCTTTCTCCCAGAAGGAGAACGGTTGTTTTTGTGTCGGCGACGTGCTTGACCTTTTCGAAGACCTCTTGCATCGCTTGGCTGCTTCCGATGATGTTTTCGAACCCATACCGTTTGGAGACTTCCGTCCGGAGGGCCTGAACCTCTTTTTCAAGGTCGTGATTGGAAAGTGTTTTGGACAAGACCCACTTGAGCTCTTCCAGGTCGAAGGGCTTGGTCAGATAATCATCGGCGCCGGCTTTCATCGCCTCCACCGCGGTCTTGATCATCTGGGTGGCGGTGAGCATGATGATCGGGATCGTCGCATCGACCTCGCGAAGCCGCTTGAGCGTGGTCATTCCATCCATGCGCGGCATAATGAGATCGAGGAGAACGAGGTCCGGAGAGGCCTCTTGAAAACGCTGCAACCCCTCCGCGCCGTCGGAGGCAAAAAGAAGGGCATACTCTCTCTTTAGGATGTTCCGAAAGGACTCCTGAATGCTGATCTCATCGTCAATAACAAGAATCTTTTTCATCCTGCTCGGGAGGTCAGGGGATGCCCGACCTCTTCCTTATGCCAATGAGATTGCGTGGAGACGGCGATAGGGGGAGTTGAAGATGTTGCTTCGACTTAGTAAGCGTTGTTCGTGAATCGTAATTCGTAGAAGAATTTACGTTTAACGTTTAACGAGTAACGAATCACGTCCCTTCGACGGCCGGATCAGGGGAGGGATCTTTTTTAGCGATAACCGATTAAGATGACCGTGATGTTATCCTCGCCCCCTTTTTCTTTCGCCTTTTCCACCAGGGCGCTGCAAGCTTTCTCAAGATGATCTTTCGTCTGCAGGAGGATGGAATTGATCTCTTCGAAGTTGAGCTTGTTGCTGAGGCCATCGGAGCAGAGAAGCAGGATATCCCCGGATTCGGGGTTCCGGCGGAGGGTTTCCACATCCACGGCGGGGCTGGTGCCAAGCGCACGGCTGATGACATGTTTGAGGGGATGGCGCTCCGCCGCCTCGGGAGTCAGGAGACCCTTTCGGACATACTCGTTCACCAATGAGTGATCTTGCGTCAGTTGTTCTATTTTATTTTGATGGTGGAGATAGACGCGGCTGTCCCCCACGAAGCCGATCAACACCTGCTCCGGCCGAGCCAGCACGGTCACCACGGTCGTCCCCATTCCGCTCAGCGATGCGTCTTTCCCGCCGGCTTCATGGATTCTCTGGTTTGCATGGTTGATGGCCCGGGCCAGCTTCATCTCCGCCGTCTGTTCGGTAATTTCCGGAGAGGAGAAAAACTCCTTGATCAGCTGGACCGCCATCTTGCTGGCGACCTCGCCCGCCGCATGACCTCCCATCCCGTCGGCGACAATGTAAAGATTAAGCTCTGGGGAGAGTCCGAAGCTGTCTTCGTTGGATCGACGGACACAACCCACATCGGTTAAACCTGCGGCCATGACCTTCATTTCGTCGGGAGTCCTCATCTGCTTTGATCGTCAGTTTTGATGTTGTGATCATCCCTTGAAGTGGACTTGATTGGGATAACCCCATTTTATAGGATAGGTGCATTTTTGTCCACCGCGGTTTTCGTGTAGTAGATGAGGAGCGGCTGGATGGCGGTTCTTACTATATCGGATATCGTGTGATCTTGCAAGCCGCGCCGACATCGATCGGTCTGAGGCGGCCTTCTCAGGCGGGTGGAAGAGAGCCGAATTCGCCGATGACTCAGATCGGGACCTCATCGACCGCACGGTGCGATCCCTTTTCGAGCCAAACGAGGAGATTAACGTGAAGAATTCCTTGACAGAAGAGATCTCAATTCCGTAAAGTCGCATAGCGGGCATACCTCGGGGGGAAATCCCGGGAAGAACCCCTTGTGAAGAAGGCAGGACGGAGAATGAGAGATGCCCGATCTTCTTCAGACCGATAAACGGATTTGAATCACGGAATCAATCGCCGTTTCATTTTTTCGAATCGGTTCACCGGACCGGAGGGTCTGATGAATATCGTCTACTTCGACCTTGAAACACAAAAGAGCGCCGAGGAGGTCGGGGGATGGGAAAACAAGCACCGGATGGGTTTCTCGTTC